>JAZSJB010000117.1:0-36174 GCA_045534105.1 Lawsonibacter sp.
CGTCATCGTTAACAATGTTTCCGTCCACAACCTTGACCACAGGCGTTCCCTGGCCATTTACATAGCTATAATAGCCATGTGCCGTAGCAACCGTATTGGTAAAATTGGTGTTGGCCTCATAGTCCTCGAAGTCATCCTCCAGAATGGGGGCATTGCTCACAACGATGTTGTCCAGATATTCTGCTTCTTCAGCACTATCAATTAACTGGGGGTCAATGTTAATGTTCGTAACGGTACCAAGCTTCGCGCCATTATCCGTCGTCAGGGTACCGCTGACATTCAGCGCGGCACCGCTGTCATCGCGGGATTGGACACTCAGTTCGATCCGCTTATTGGGAACTACCTTCAGATCAAAGTGATACCAGATATTGGCACTCAGGAATGTATTTGTTTCAGTCGTACGTCCGTCAGTTGTAGCCTTGATCCACGAGCCGTCTTCCTTCTGCAGGTAATAGTTGTAAGAGATGGACTGATCAAAGATAGCTACCGCGCCATTGGTATGGACATACAGTCTAACGTCCTTGCCGCTGGTTTGAGAGTTGAGCAGATGGATCTGGAACATGGAATCCTCATCTACATCCACATTCTTCATCAGATAGTCAAAGCTCATGGTATATGCACCGTCAGGCGTACCCAGATAAATACTAGGCCGCTTTTTGGTGATCGCCAGATACTGGCCGTTGCTGGAGTTGACGCTCTCGTCGGCGGCATTGACCGTAACCACAGGCGTGCCGCTCTTAGTGTACTTGTTGTAGCTGCCCACCTGGGGTTTAGCAGAGTCAAGGGTAAACTCGACCGAGGACTCACCATCGGCAATCGTTACGTCCTCGAATGTGTCCTTGAAAATGACCAGATCGTCGGCCGCTGCCGCATGCACGCCGGTGACCATCAGGCCCAGCAGCATGCAAAGCACAAGGCCAATCTTGAATACTTTGCTTTTCATGCGTTCATTTCCCTTCTTTTAATTCATTTATAAGTAGGTGTGCCCGTGGGCAGCTCCATTCCCAATTTAGCCTCCGGAAATGGGACTGGCCCACAGGGCTGCCTTTACTTACTGTGTTCGCGCGAGTCGCTGTCTTACTTGTTCTCGCAGAAGTTCTTCATCATCTGAGCCAGCTCAGCGCGGGTAGCCATGCCGGTGGGATCCAGCATCTTGCCGCCCTTGCCGCCCAGGATGCCGTTCTCCAGCGCCCAGTTCATAGCGGCCTTGGCCCAATCGGAAACTTTGTCCGCGTCGTTGAAGGCATCCACGTGGTCATTGCTCTTGCTGGCCTGCTTGCCGGCGTAGTTCCACAGCATGACGACCAGCTCTTCACGGCTGACGTTCTTCTCGCCCTGGAAGCTGCCATCGGGGTAACCGCCCACGATGCCGTGGTCCTCAGCCCAATGCACAGCTTTGTCGTACCAGTGATGGTCATGGACATCGTTAAAGAAGTGGCCATCCAGATGGTTTTCCACGTTGTACTCCAGGTTGTGCAGAACCTGGGCGATCATGCCACGGCTGGTGGTCACGTCGGGAGAGAAGGTGGTGCCATCGCCTGTGCCGGCGAAGATGCCGCGGGCGGCCACGAAGGTAACAGCGTTCTTGCCCCAGTGGGCGTCGGTCACGTCGCTGAAGGTCTTGGTGTTGTCCTTGATGACGATCTTGTCGCCGTTGGACACGGTAGTCACAACGCCCTTCTCGGTAACAACGCTGTCACGGATGATCTGCTCGGTGCCGTCGGCCTTGATGATGACGGCCACGGTGCCGGGAGTGGTCTCGGTCACAGGGATCTCGACCTTCACGGGAGTCTCGGACTTGGTGTTGACAACGACCTTGGTGTCATCACCCACTTTGACATCCTCAACAGGCAGGGTCACCACAGCATCGGGAGTGGTGGCGGCAGGCACGTCAACGACCACATCCTTGGGAGCCTCGGGAGTGGTGCCGGGCTCGCTGGGAGTGGGATCGCTGGGAGTGCTGGGGGTGCTGGGGGTAGAACCGCCGCCACCGCCACCGACGGCAACGTTCTTGGAAATCAGGGTGACAGTGAAAGTGTACTTGTTCCCGAAGGCGGGATCGTCCTTCCAGTAATCGGTGGCAAAGGTAGGCTCGTAGGTCATGGCGTAGGCTTTGTCCTTTTCCAGAGCCTCCACCTTGGTCTCGACATCCTTAAGTTGCTCTACCAGATCGTCGGCGCCCTCTGCCTTCTGGTAATTCTCGGTGACCCAGTTGGACCAGGCTGCGGCATCCGTGCCATTGTTGTAGGCCTCCATACCACGGCGGAGCAGGTCGCCCATGAGGACAGGCTGATTTTCGCCAATGGTGAAGTTGCTCTCGATGTCTCTGTACTTGGAGGTCAGGATCCCAGCAACCACAGAGGCAACGGTATCGGTGCTCTTGGAAACGGAAGGGCTGGTGTAGGAAACGGAATTGCCCTTGTTGTCGGCGATCTCGACCTTGACGTAGTACTTGAGCACTGCAGAGGCAGAGATCATCATGGACAGCATCATGCACATGGCAAGTGCAGCCGCGCCGAGTCTTCTTACAATTTTTTTCATCATCACACAAATCCTCTCTTCTTCAATTCAGCCATATACCAGGCCTTTTTCAGACTTTTTTCTTCCACATAGGTGTCATACACCGTTTGTGCCAGGGTCAGGTCGCCGCCGTTTTCCTGCAGAAATTGTTCCAACTCCAGGACGATCTGTTCGATTTTGGCGTCGCATTGCTTTTCCATGTCCAGTCCCTTGGCCAAATAGCCGCTAACCAGACTGGCAAGCTTGGATGTAGTGCGCTGGTCGGCCGGGATGGCCTTGTAGTCCGCGATAGCCGCGGCCTGCAGCTCGTCCAGCTTAATGAGGAATTCCTCACGCAGGACGAACACCTTGGCCATTAGCGCGTTTACCTTTTGCTCGTATTCGTTCGGCTCCGGCTGGGCCGAAACGGATGGGGCTGTCTGCTGTGTGGTTTGGGAATGAGGCTTATCCCCTTCCGGCTTTTGCTCAGGCTTCGCTTCGGGTTTCTGTTCAGGTTTTGCAGAGGGGGCCGAATCCTTTTCCGGCGGGGTGGCCGGCTTGAGCAGGCTCTGAACCAATTCCTCCTGAGTCAGGGTCCCCTCCCGCAGGGCGGCACGCTCCTCGTCAGTGATGTCACGGATATTCACAGAGGGATTGTCCGCCACCGCATTTTTAATGGCCTGGTCGTTTTCCGTCAGCTTAGTCTCCAGTTCCTCCTGAGAGAAGCGGGCGAAGCTGAGCGCGGCGCTGATGTTATTACGCTGCCACCAGGCAAGGGCACCAACGCCGGCGATCACCAACAGCAGTGTACCGCAGATGATCTTTTTTTTGAAACTCATCTTTCGCTATCATCTCCCAATCAAATCCGGGACCGCACAGCCGACTTTCATCCAAAACCTCTCCGGCCGGGCGACCGCCCAAACGCCTGTGTTTACAGGGGTTTATGCTCTGTTCCTACAGAGCATATGTAAAAACAGGACGTCCAGTTTTGCGGCCTTTCTACCCAAAAAAGGATAAAATAACCCCAATTTTCTGATTACATATTATATACTAACATTTTGTAAAAAGCAAGCGAATTGACGTTTTTTTTTCTATTTTTTTCTGTTTTTTTCCTTCGTAAATTCCTCCCGCGAAAATACAGATACCCTCCGGCCATATCCATGACTCGGAGGGTGTTCTGCACTTTATTGGTCCTTTCGCCAGACCATTTTGTTTACTACGCCGGTGTAGGACTGGATAATTTTGACCACCTTGATGGATACATTCTCCTCCACATAGTTGGGCACGGGAATGCCGTGATCACCCGCGGTGTTCATGGCCACAGCTGTCTCCACCGCCTGAAGCAGTCCCTCCGCGCTGATGCCGGCTAGAATGAAGCAGGCCTTGTCCAGGGCCTCGGGCCGCTCGGTGCTGGTGCGGATGCACACCGCTGGGAACGGCTTGCCGATGGAAGTAAAGAAGCTGGACTCCTCGGGTAGGGTTCCGCTGTCCGACACTACGGCAAAGGCGTTCATCTGTAGGCAGTTGTAGTCGTGGAAGCCCAAAGGATCATGCCGGATGACCCGCTTGTCCAGTTTAAAGCCGCTTTGCTCCAAACGCTTGCGGCTGCGGGGATGGCAGGAGTACAGGATGGGCATATCGTACTTTTCCGCCAAAGCGTTGATGGCGCTGAACAGGGACAGGAAGTTCTTTTCCGTGTCAATGTTCTCCTCCCGGTGGGCAGAGAGAAGGATATACTTTCCTTTCTCCAGTCCAAGACGTGCATGGATGTCGCTGGCCTCAATCTGCGCCAGGTTTGACCGCAGCACCTCCGCCATGGGAGAGCCGGTAACATAGGTACGCTCAGGGGCGGTCCCCTCCCGATTGAGATAGCGGCGGGCGTGCTCGGAATAGCACAGGTTCACGTCGGCGATGTGGTCCACGATGCGGCGGTTGGTCTCCTCAGGCAAACACTCGTCAAAGCAACGGTTGCCCGCCTCCATATGGAAGATGGGGATATGCAGCCGTTTTGCCGCAATAGCGGACAGGCAGGAGTTAGTGTCTCCCAGAATAAGCAGAGCGTCAGGCTTAACCTCCACCATGAGTTTGTAGCTTTTGGCAATGATATTCCCGATGCTCTCTCCCAGGTCGGCCCCGACTGCGTTCAGGTAATGGTCGGGAGCTCGCAGGCCCAGATCTTCAAAAAACACCTGATTAAGGGTATAGTCATAATTCTGGCCGGTATGGACCAAAATCTGGTCAAAATACTGGTCACAGCGCTTGATGGTGGCCGCCAGGCGGATGATCTCCGGCCGGGTGCCGATGATGGTCATCAGTTTCAGTCTTTTTGTGACTTCAGCCGTCATTTTCTCTGCACCTCCATTTTTTTGCCACTGAAATATCCCTGTTCTCAATTCCCAACAGCCATAACCACCGTCCAAAGCCAATCTGCCGGGCAACAAATGATCCAAATTTGATCATGCCGTAGCTAATTAACACAACTAAAACCGGCCACAGCAAAACCAGGAAATATTCTCCATACCCCAAAACAGGGATCATGCGTTTTAAAAACAATATGTTCAGCGATCCTATTCCAACCTGCATATGCACGAAAAAGATTGGATAGGTATTTTTCCCAATGTCAATCAGAAGTGCGTTTTGATGGAATTTTGCCGCAATACAAAGCAATGCAGCGCCGCAAATAAACTGAGACGGAATACTAAACGCCGTCCAATAGCTTGGCTCACACACATATATGTAGGCAATCGAAAGTATAGCCGAAAGAGCATAAATGACATATCGCCAGCACACAAGCAGAAAAAACATTTTTTGCGCTCTTCGGGCCCCTATCAGCTTTCCAACAGCAAAATACCCCACCCAGCTAAAGACATTCTGATAAGCAGTAAGCCAAGTAATCCCATCCATCACTCCAACAATGGTCAATGCATTGGATATAAGTGATACAACAATCAAAAAATACGTCCAATACTCACTGACCGAGACACAGAACAAAGCAAAGCACGCCAACAGCGCAGGAACAAAATATAACCAGGAGTCCGTCCCCAGCATCCATTTAAGAAATTCAACGAAGGTCATCGGGTTGCTTCCCAGCACAAGAGAAATTGCGAAGGTTATGATCCCCCACGTGCACCATGGTATGATTAATGTTTTTAATTTCTTGGCCCAAAATCCTTTTTCATGTCCCCTAAAAAACAAACCGGAGAGGAAGAAAAACAAAGGAACACCCAATGTCCCCAGCAAGCTACTCAAACGCCGCGGCACATCCAGCGTGTATCCATGACAGTGTGCCGCAACAGACATAACGATTGCCATTGCTTTCAACACATACAGTATGTCACTTGTTTGCGCACCCTTTGATATTCCCAGCACTCTCACTTGTCCCATACTTAAATCACTGCTCACTTTCAACGCTAACTCTTTTCATACAGGGCCGTACGGAACAATTTCCGCATCATGCTGATCAAAACACCCGCGGCGATCATTCCAAACACTCCTCCAGCAAAGTCCAGCACCACGTCACTCACCATGCTGCCCCGCCCGGTGAAAGATTGGATCAATTCATCCGCTACCGCCACACACAAGATGGCGAACAGTGGAAAGAACAGATGTGCACTTTTCCAGAACCGTCTGCGGATACCGTCGACCAAACCATGTAAGCAGGCACCCAGAGCCGCAAATTCCACAAGGTGGGCCGTTTTGCGCACTATCTTACTAAAAATATCCTCCGGACATTTCCCCTTTGGATCCAAAATGGGCTTGAGCACCTGGATCAGCGCGTTGCTTTGCGCACGCGAGTGTTCGATAGTTTGCATGGAATTATGAAAAATAAAGCCTGTCACAAGCAGAGAAAGCAGCGCAAACAGGATTATTTGCTTGCGATTTATATTCATATCACACATCCGATCAATCGGTTTGGAATATCCGTAGCTGCTCATAAACAGACCTCCGCGCCTGTGCCACGGGCGCCATCTTTGTCAGAGACGGACGTTTTCCCTGAACTACTCGTAACAGATAAAGCACAGCCCGATATATGTCAAAAAGCGGGTGTAAGACAGGTAACTTTCGAACAATAGGGTGCCGGTACACGGTGACCTCATGCAGGGTGTGCCACAGGTTATGGATCATCCCAAATTTTGTGCCGGTCTTTCCTGCATAGGAGATCATCATCCCCACATTCTTTCGTTCAATTTCTTTTCGGCCAAAATTACCTCCGTCCAGAATATCCTCCAACACATCTGCACACAGCCGCGGCTCAGCCTGCGATGCCCAGTCCGGGCAATCTCCGCCCAAATAAATAGCACACAACTTGGTCATCACGGCAGCATAGTGCAACAGGCCAATTTTTTGCAAAAGGGGCAAAAGTGCCGTCTCCCAAAAGGTTTCCCCCTTTGTCCGATTTACATAACAACCCCAGTCACATAGATGCCGCAGGCCAATCCCCTCAGACAGCATGTGCTTTTCCATGTGGAGCAGCAGGATCAGCCCGTGACATGCTGGGTCAGGCACATGAAATCCATGTCCATTCAATTGAACCAGCGCCGCGTCCCGAAACAGATTTTCTGTAAATGCCCGAACCCGTTTTCCCGGCTCCTCGTATGGAATACCCGGCAGTTCATAATGCATTTCCAGTGATGCTCCTGATTTTTCAAAGGCCACGTGAACACCAACGTCATGGCCACAATTCGTATATCCTTCCGTCTCCAAAATCTGCTTGATTTCTTCCCGCCGCTGCGGTGGAATTACAAAATCCACGTCCCCCAGGTGGCGCAGCTCGGGCTTTGGATAATATGCCGCAGCCGCCTCCCCTTTTAGAATCACATAGGGAAAGCTATGCTCTTCCATCAGCTTTACCAGGTCTTTCTGCGCTCCGGACACCCGCAGATTGGATGTAAGTATTTGGCTTGCCCGTCGGAACCAGTCCTGATAAATGTCACTCGGGATAAATTTTTTATAGGCTGCCGCCGCGTCAAAGGCCTGGACAAGCACCGCCTGTTGCAGGGATTCCTTCAGGACGGCATGCCAGTCGGCCTGACGCAGAAGTTCCTCCGGCATCGGCTGTATATCCGGATGGTTACTCCTTTGCAGCAGGTGCAACAGGACCTGTTCTTCCCTTGTCAGTTCACGCATAAAATTACACCTTTTCAAAGAAGGTATCTGGCTTGTCCGGATCAAAGGCCTCGTTGGCCCACATAAAGGTCACAAGGTCCTGGGTATCGGACAGGTTAATAATGTTGTGGGTATAGCCAGGGATCATCTCCACCACCCGGATACAGTCGCCAGAGAGTTCAAGTTCCACTACTTCAGCCGTTCCAATCTTCCGCATCTGTATCAAACCATGACCGCTGACCACCACGAATTTTTCATTCTTGGTGTGGTGCCAGTGGTTGCCTTTGGTAATACCAGGCTTTGAAATATTTACCGAGAACTGACCCCGGTCAGAGGTGCGGATAATTTCCGTAAAGCTGCCCCGCTGGTCACAATTCATCTTCAAGTCGTAACAAAAGCACTCCTTTGGCAAATAGCTCAAATAGGTTGAATAGAGCTTTTTGACCAGCGGGTCGCCCAAATCAGGAACTCCCAGCGTCTGCCTCATTTTGGGGAAGGCCAGGATGGTATCTGCCACAAAGCCCAGAGTAGTTTCGTGGTGGACAGGCACCTGGCAGTAGCCGTCCTCTCCTCTGCTGGCCTCACCCCGCAGGGCACGGATCATCTCCTCCACCACATCATCGATATAGGCAAGGTCCAGCGCCACCGAGGGGTCATTGACCTGAATGGTCAGTCCGTTGGCGGTGTTGTGGCAGAAGGTGGCCACGGCGGAGTTGTAGTTGGGGCGGCACCATTTGCCGAACAGGTTGGGGAAGCGGTAGACCAGCACCTGCGCCCCGGTCTCTTTTCCATAGGCGAAGAACAGGTCCTCCCCCGCTTTCTTGCTCTTGCCGTACTCACTGCCGGCATAGCGTCCCTCCAGCGAAGCCTGAATGGAGCTGGACAGCATGACCGGGCAGGTGTTTCCATGCTTTTTCAGACTGTTGAGCAAGGCAGATGCAAATTCGAAGTTGCCCGCCATAAACTCGCTGTCATCCTTAGGGCGGTTGACACCGGCCAGATTAAAGACAAAGTCACATTGGGTACACCACTCATCCAACTGCGCCGGGGTGCTATCAATGTCATATTCAAATATCTCCAACTGTGCCGGATTGGCGCAAACCACATGGTCATGCCGCTGGTCGTGCCCATTTCTGATTTCTTTCAGCGCGGCACATAAGTTGCGTCCCACGAAGCCCTTCGCCCCGGTAACGAGGATCTTCATGTTCTTTCCTCCCACGCGGCAAGCTCATTCCGGATATACTGCAGGCTCAGCAGCTTCTCCTGAACCTGCTCCACGTCTAGCAGCTGGGTGTTATTGCTGTTAAACTCAGTCAAGGGATTTCTCTCCACATTGCCCTGATTAAAGTACTTATCATAGTTCAGGTCCCGCTTATCACAGGGCACGCGGTAGAAGTCACCAAGGTCAATGGCGTTGCTGCACTCCTCGTTTGTCAGCAGGGTCTCGTACATCTTTTCTCCGTGGCGGATTCCGATAGTACGAATCTCATGGTTAGGCGCGAACAGGCCGGTGACCGCCCGAGCCAGCGTGCCGATGGTGCAGGCCGGCGCCTTCTGGACCAAAATATCACCGCTTACACCATTTTCAAAGGCAAACAACACCAGATCCACCGCCTCCTCCAGAGACATGATGAACCGGGTCATGGTAGGCTCTGTAATAGTGATGGGCTTGCCAGACTTGATCTGCTCGATCCACAGGGGGATGACGGAGCCGCGGGAGCACATCACATTGCCGTACCGGGTACAGCAGATCTTGGTCCGCTCGGAACTGACGGTGCGGCTCTTGGCCACAACAACCTTCTCCATCATAGCCTTGGAGGTGCCCATAGCGTTAACGGGATAGGCCGCCTTGTCGGTAGACAGGCAAATGACCGACTTCACCCCTTCTTCAATAGCGGCAGTGAGTACATTGTCTGTACCGATCACGTTGGTCTTAACCGCCTCCATGGGAAAAAACTCACATGAGGGCACCTGCTTGAGGGCTGCGGCGTGGAAAATATAGTCCACCCCGTACATGGCGTTCTTTACAGAAGCAAGGTCACGCACATCACCGATAAAAAACTTGATCTTGTTTGCCGCCTCAGGCAGCTTGGCCTGAAACTCATGGCGCATATCATCCTGCTTCTTCTCATCCCGGGAGAAAATGCGAATTTCACCGATATCGGTATCCAGAAAGCGGTTGAGCACCGCATTACCGAAGGAGCCGGTACCCCCGGTGATCAGCAGGGTTTTATTTACAAACAGACTCATATTCTCACCTTATTTCCTAATTCTTTTATACAGACTACGCCTTTCTTCTTCGGTCAGGCACAACAACAGATAGAAAGATGCATATATAACAACAACGAAAATCCCGTTGACCAACAGGCCGCACCAACCTTCCAGCCTCAGCACACGGGAAATGGCCAAGCTCAGCACCACGGAGACCATGGCAACAGGCAGCCACCGGCCGTATACCGTTTTAAAATAGACACTCATCTTCAGGGAAAGCGCCCGTCGATACAGAATATTAAAGCCAAGAGTCCTGGCAAGGTAAGCCACACACACAGCAACCGCGCCTCCCGCTACACCCAACAGCGGCATAAGCGTGATGGCCAATATGATGTTAATGACTGCCATAGCCACATAGATCCAAGTCTGCTTCCACACCACGTCGGACGCCAAAAGCGCCGTGCGCGCCACCTGCTGGGGGGTATCGATCAGGCTGGGCAGGATCAGCAACAAGGCACACCAGTACACCACGTCATACCCCGGGCCCATCCATTTGGTCACAAATTCTCGTCCCACACAGACAAAACCGACATAAAGCAGGCCCATGGTTCCGATATGGAACCGTCCCACCTTGCCCATTAGATCCTGAAGTCGGTCTGTGGCATCAGCCGTGGCAAGGATGCGGGAAATGCGGGGCATAAACATACCGTTTATTGCATCTGCAAAGCTGTAAAAATACCCCTCCAGGGTCGCGGCCAGACTGAACAGCGTGACTTCTGCCGAACCGATCACCGCCGCGATCACCGTGGGCATGATATTAAAGATGCACCGCTGGGCGATACTGATCACGGTGATTCCCGCCGAATAACCGGCAACATCCTTCGCGATCCCTCCGTCCCAGAATCCAACGGACAGCTTTGTTTTCGACTTTCTCCGGATCACGATATACTTCACAGCCATAAACAGCACATTTGCAAACGCATGGATCAGCACAAGTGCGTAAACGCCGCTTCCGGCCAGCAGGCAAACCACGATGAGGGCCACACTGGTCACCCGGTAGAGTAAATTACAAGCCTTGACGGCAATAAACTGCTCATTTGCCATGAGAATTCCATTAAAGGTTGTAAATGGAAAGGTAAGTACACTGTAGCTGGCCACAAGGATAAACAGCCGCTTGAATACCCCCAATTCATCCGCAGTCAATTTTATGTATATCCCATCGATTAAAAAGTAAAAGACCGTCAGACAACACGCAATGACCGCCGCAATGACGATAAACACCCGGTAGACTACACTGATAAAACGCTCCGCCTGGTCGTACTGCTCCTTGGCATAGTAATTGGACAGGAATTTTGTTACAGCCGATCCGATCCCGAAATCCAGCAGAAACAGATTGATCACAGACATGGCCAGAGTATACAGTGCATACTGGTCGTCCCCAATGGTGTGGATCATCCACGGCGTATACAGAAGGCCCGATATGATGTTAAATGCAATGGCACCATAGGAAAGAAGCGCACCAAACACCATTTGTCTGTTTTTCACTTGCCTCTTCCCTCCTAACAAAGTCCGTTGCTTCAACTATTAATTGTCCGATCTATCACCCGATACCACTGCTCACGCACGCTCTGCTCCGAGTAAAGCTCGTACATGGGCGAAAACAGTTCCACCGACTGTGCCGGTTCAAATCCGGACAGCATTTCTTCCAGAACCAGCTTGAGCTCTCCCAGAGAGGAAATGCCGGTAACATTTGCTTTCATCTCGTCAAGCTCCCGGTAGATGAGCCAATCGCCCTTGATCACCACCGAGCCAGCATACACGTGCTCCTTGAGGGCGTTGGAAAATGCGTCAGTATCCCGCACGTGCAGATAGATATCAGTGGCCAGTGCCAGCATGGCGCTTTTTTCAAAGGGGACGTACTCTTCCAGGATCTCATAGCTGATCCCGGACTCCTCTGCCGCCTGCTTGACCCGCTGTATGTAGGGTATGTCAAACCTGCCATACTGCATGGGGACGATGACATGTATCCGCTGCTTTAGTTCGTCAGACAGCATACCAATCTGACACAAACACTCGTCCTGGTGCTGGGCTGCATAAGCGCTGTAGCCGCAAGTGATACAGATTTTCCCCTCCGGGATCCTGTATTCCCTACGGAACTGCTCCCGGGTACCGGTTTGAGCAAGACGCCGGATGCACTCCAACCCCTCGGTGGCAAAGCGGCAGACGGTCAGCTTATCATCATATCGCTTCCCGTAGATCTCACGAAACTGCTCCCGGGTGCGCTCTACCGTGACCGTGATACAGCTTGCCCGGGGAAAGCTCTTCTCCCGCAGGCGGTTGACCTTATCCGGCTCGTTCTCGATGTCGCCCCCCCAATAGGATAGGATCAGCTTTTTATACTTGTGCCGGAACAGACGGATGAGGTACATGCTGGTCTTATAGACGGAATGGACATGGCATACGTCCACCCTGGGTACGTCAAACATCAGCAGGAACTTATAAAACAGCTGCAACAACCTGTGGAGTTTATCCTTTTTATCCAGTCCGGAATAGCCCTTTTCGGACACGGAATGGACAATAACGCCGTTTTCTGCATAAAACTGCCGGTAGACCTCCCGCACGGGGGCGGCAGACAGGGTCAACAAATGCACCTGATAGTTTCTTGGCAGGAGCACCGTGCGGACAAAATTATAAATGTGCATTGACCCCGCGTCACCGATCACAAGATATTTCATCTGGCACCTCCCACGCATTTCCGGCTCCAGGCAATTTACTTGAGCAGCTTGATTCGGATGGCTAACCTGCGCAGCTGATGCTCAACCTTCCGGCGCAGGCGCACTAAAAAGCCGGGTTCAATGCTGCTCATCATTTTTTCAAAGTAATGATAGTCTTCAATGATATACGGAGGATGCCTCAAAGGAAACTGCATCTCATGGGCCGTTGTCTGGAACATGCGTCGGATGTCCCCGGGCAGTTCCAGAATATTCTCCGGCGCATGGGTAGAATTTGCGGACAGGCCGGTATTCTCCACCATATTCTCCGTAGGATAAATCACAAGACCGGAGTTCAGTGTAGTGCGGAAGCCGATGATGTGCTCCCAGTAGGGCTTACCCTCTCCCCTACGACTCTTTGCCGTGGCCAGACTGGTCTCATACCGCTTGTGGCCGAATCGGTGTCTGCCCAGGTCGATATAGTACTCATCGTCCAAAAAGTCGTACTCCGGCTGCCAGGTATCCGCTACCCGCCGCCAACTGGCCCAGCCCCACGAGGAGCCGGAACGGCCAAAGAAGTAGCTGTACCTCTTGTCCGGCACGCCGCCGAAGAGGGTCTGTCCGCAGATGCGGTCGATCCGCTCGTCGTTCTCGTACTTGTCCAGCAGTTCCTTGCAGAACGGGAAGAAGGACTCCGAAACCAGAATATCATCCTCCAGAATGATACACTTGTCCACAATGGAAAATGCCCACTTGTGGGACAGGAAGGTGGACGGGTCACAGCCCATATTCTCATCGTGGTAGTTGCGGTGAACCTCACAGTCCCAATCAATATTTTCTGCGATTTGCCGGCACTTCATGATGTTCTCCACATCGTCTGCACGGCCAGGCCTGGGGCCGTCCTGCCAGAGGAGAAGCACCCTGGGCCGCGCCTGCCGGACCCGTTCAAAGGTCATGGCAAACTGCTCGGGACGGGCAAAGAAGATGCAAAGTACCGCAACATCAGTTTTCCAGGGTGCTTTTATTTCCATTTGATTCTACCCTCCCTGTTTGTACCGCAAACAACTGCATCCCACATGGAATATATAAGAAAAGAATAAAACTCATTTCATAACAGTACTGCACCGCATTAAGGATGCTATGTAGAATATACATGATGATCATACAAATCCACATCACAGCCGCAAATTTCGAACAATTCTTCACTGTATGGAAAATTGTTCTTGCCTGAACTGCGAAAAGACAATAAAAACATACCGCACCAATGATTCCAGCCGCTTCCAGATAACCGATCAGAGTGGAATGGCTGTTACCATACCCAGGCAAAACACTGTAACCGTCCATGCAGCGATTTCCCCAGATAGGACTGTCAAGAAAATGCTGCAGCCCCGCTTTATACAACTCCGGGCGAACACCCAACGCTCCCATTCCTTCATCCGTTGCTTCACTCATCTGCATGAACTTGGACAGGAGCATCTGGTTGCTATCATCAGCCTCCAGACCGGCCAAAAAATCCAAAATATCCGGAACCATAAATACAAGCACAATTACCAGGATAAACACAATTCGCTTGCCAGTCTTTGTCTCGCGGCTGATATACAGGAGAACTACACTGCCCAATACCGTTAACACCAATAATGTCATGTACTGCACACGAACAATATAGTACAGCGAGTAAATGTAACCTGTTATTGCAAGCAATCGTGTACGCCACGTCCTGCCCGGCTCTACAGCCAGATACGCCAGAAATAGGCTTACAAAGCCAAACGCATAGCTAAAGGCATAGCCACCGATATTGCGGAGGCGATACTCCATTATTTCCTCATCCCGGCTTCCCGCCGCTAACATTCTTGCCACAAGAGGATTCTCGTCCAGCTCTGTTATAGTAGAGTGGCAAATAATAAAAAGTACCGCCGACAGCACGATAAACAAAAGCCACATCTGCTTTTTATTTTTCTGCAAATTTTTATAAATTGTTAAATACAGGATTCCCGGTGCCCCATAGCGCAGGATGGCAATGATCTCATTTACGCCTGCCGTAATGTTTCCGCGATTTGTCACCAACAGCATCATAATCCCAAGGCCCAAGGAACAAACGACCGTTGGAAATACAACCTGGCGGTCCATTCGCATCCCTATCACAGCAAAAACATAGGTAAGCAGCAGGCCAGGGCCAAGCAACACGTAAGGTACGCTGTATTTAATCACGGGAAGGATATAGCACACGCTGATCAGTGTAGCATACATCGCTACCAGCGAAACACTTTTATTTCCCATCCTCAGTCTAATATCCTGCATACTTACCCACCTCCTTTTACTGATTTAACAGGTTCTGATAGACCTTATAATAAATTCGAGACATGCTTTCTTTCGCATATTTTTCCGCAGCGGCTTTGGCCATCCCTTGTGGCCGCTCCATCTGCAAGAATGATTGTACCTCGCTGTACAGGGCATCCAGACTACCTTGCTCCACAAAGCGACTGAATTGTTCAATGGCGATCATTTCCGGTCCCCCCGCCTTGAAACCTGCCACAGGTGTACCGCAACACAAACTCTCCGCCGTGACCATGGAAAAGGTCTCCTTCTTGCTGGTCAATACAGTCACATCCGCCGCACTGTACCAGGCCGCGAGTTCCCCTTGGTCCTCCAACCGCCCCACGTTGATCACGTTATCTGGCAGGCCGCTCACCTGCTCCCGGCAGCCTACCACCGCGAACATCGTATCCGGCATCCTCCGGGCAAGCTCGACTATATGCCATCCGCCCTTGATGTGGTCCGGCTCAAGGGAAAAACTGGGGGTCACGTGAAGAACAAGCTTTTGGGCACCGATGCCGTATCGCTGCCGGATATCTGAATTTCCGTTTGGACAGAACACCCTGGTATCCAGTCCGTTGAGCACTGTCACATGCCGGAAACCACCCAGAATAGGCGACTGCTTTGCCCGCTCCATGAGCCAAGGCGACACAGAGGTCACGATACAATCTCGTTGAAATCCGTCAAAGGCTCGCTTCATTTTCTTCCAGGACCGGGCTGTCCCGTCCAGAAACAAAGACTTTGTTTCCTGCTTCCACCGGGGGCATTTACCGCATCCCGTTTTCCACTTTTCACAATCAAGCGCATGTCCACAGTTGGCTGTGTGCATAAACTCCGCATGAAGGGTAAGCACGGTTTTGACACGATTGTTTTTCAGCCATGTCACCAGACGATATATATTAACAAAATAGCCGTTGATGCAGTGCAGATGCACTACGTCAGGGCGTTCTCTTTTTATCACGGAGATCAGTCGGCTGGTGGATAAAAAGCAACCGCCATACATCACACCAGTCAATCGGGAGCGCAGATTGTTCAGTTTGGCATACCCTTCGCAGCACACCCTATAAACGCTCTCTTCGTGAACTGTAGCACCCCGACCATAACAGATCACACTTTGGTTACCCTGCTCCAGCAACCAACGATGAATATCGCACACGATCTTTCCGGTACTGCCAGTATTGTGAACACAGTTAACCTGTAATATTTTCATTGCTTGCCTCGCTTATGACTCGCTTCACTTTTTGGCTTTGCGTTGTAGCATCATGAAAGCTCCGGGCAACCTCCAGCCCCTTTTCCGCTTTGCTTCGGCATACTGCATCGTCCAAAAACATTTGGCGAAGGGTATCTTTTAAATCCCTTTCATCAGTAACGGTAAGGGCACAGTCATTCCGAATCAAATGTCCCATGGATGCAACTTCAGCCGGGCCAAAAGCAAACAACGGAATTCCGCTGGCCAAGCTGTCTGCAATTTTTGTGGATACAGAATTTCTTGTCAATTCCATGCTGTGCTCGTCAAACGCTTCCACATGCACATGAATCCGCGCAGAGGAAAAGGTCTTTTCAAATTCTTCCCCGCTTACAAAACCGCACAGTTTGATGCTGTTGATTCCTTCAAAAACAGATAAGATTTCCGGATCATTTTCCATCGAATAGATGTCAAGGCGGTAGTCCGTCCCACATTCACAGTTCAGTTCGTCCAAACTTTCCCCAATGCGCGCCAACACGAGATTTCGGTTATAGCGAATATTGCCCATATAAATCATGACATTGCGTTCCTCGTGCACTACAGGTTCCTTTGCAATCAACCGGGACGCGCCTGTCATGACAGTGGTTGCGGGCACCCCAAAATGCTCGGCATAACGATTGGATATCTCGTCACAAATGGCCACCAGATGGGTTGTGTTATCAAAGAGCCTGTCCGTTTTCCTCACAAGCAGTTTCTGCTTGAGCCGGTCCAAAACAGACCTGTCAGGATTCATAAAGTAATAGTCATCACAGATGTAAGTCACAATGGGCAGCCGGAAGCGCCGGGATATCTTCAGCGCGATATCATAAAGAAATTTAGGCACCCCGGGGGCCACAAAGATACAGGTGGGCCGCTGCTGCGTCACCCAGTCCTCAAGCTGCCTGTTGTACCAGGGAGACAGCTTCCACATAACGTCACGGAGCAGTACTCGAATCGCCGTTTTATTTTTGGGGTTCCGATAAAGCTTCTCGTCCCCCGCCTGTTCATAAAGCCTGTGCTCGGAACTGTCGATCTCGTCCGCGCCCACCACCCGGCCACGGACTCGGCGCTTTATGCAGCCCCGCAAAGCATCCTTGTCCGTCACCCGATACCAAGAGGCACACATGTCGATATCGGGCAGCATGGGATATATGTACAACTGACACAGCTCGCTTTTTTCAAAGGCAGAAAAGAGCGATACCATGGTCTTGCCCATATTGTTGTGGGTATTCAGGCTGGTATGGCTGATAATCAGGACCTTCATAAAGTCATTTCCTCAATATGTTTTTATAAAGAAACTTTCGCACAAAGGATGGAACGCAGGAAAACGCCAACGTCTGCGCAGCGTAATATACAAAGTGAAACCAGCTGTAATAACCCACCTTCCAGAGTTTTTCCCGGAAATAAAGAGCTGTTTTCAGCCGCTTCTTGTCACCCCGGCGCTTGTACATATCCGCACCTACGCGCACATTGACCAGCACCTTGTCCAGGTTGACAAGCTTCTTGCCTGCCAGGAGCAGCCGGATCCAGAGGTCGTAGTCCTCGTAGCCGATGTCCTTTACCTTCTGGTAACTGCCTACCTCCAAAATATCCTGCTTTTTAAACATTACGGTGACATGATTGATCGGATTGCGTTTTTTTCCGTAGCTTCGGATTTCCGGGGTGGTCAGAGGTACCTTTCTGGTGGACACGATGTTATCAGGTGTATCGATAAACTCCGTGATATAGCCGCCCACCACACTCACCGATGGATCCTGCACAAAGACCTGCAACTGGGCCTGGAAACGGTCCGGAATGCACAGATCGTCCGTGTCCATTCTTGCCACAAGCTCATTTTTACAGTGTGCCAAGCCGTGGTTGAGTGCGATACCAAGGCCACAGTTGGTTTCCAGCGGCAGGATGTTCATGGTGGGATACTGCTGGGCAAACCGCTCCAGCACAGCATCAAGTTCCGCAGTCAG
This sequence comes from Lawsonibacter sp., assembly GCA_045534105.1. GTDB lineage: Bacteria > Bacillota > Clostridia > Oscillospirales > Oscillospiraceae > Lawsonibacter. Next base: position 18,027 of record JAZSJB010000117.1, read on the forward strand.
CGGCCCATCTTTCACCACGATCACGTCATTGGAAGCGACCGCACTTGCAAACACACTTTCCAAACAGGCCTGCAGATATTCCGGTTTTTCCTTTGCGTATACGGACATCAGTACGCTGTAGTTCATACAATCACCTTAAATTATTAATAATCACGATTTTGAGCCTTTCCCCGTTCCCCTCACTGACAAAGCTGTTATGCGGGGTAAGGATAACGTCATCCATGTCCCACAGAGGACTGGACTGTGACAGCGGCTCTTCTTCAAACACGTCCAGCACTGCGCCGCCCAGTCTACCGCTCAATGCGTCAACAAGGGCCATGGTGTCCACCACGGCCCCCCGGGCGATGTTGACCAAAATGCTCCCCTGCTTCATCTGTCCAAAACGCCCGGCGTTGAACATGTGCCGGGTCTGGTCGGTCAGGGGCAGGGTCAGCACCACCACGTCGGACTGGGGCAGTATCTCATCCAGCCGGTCAAGCTCCACCATGCGCTCGTAGTGCCCGTCCTGCTGCACAAACAGGTCAACGCCCACTACATGGCAGCCGAAGGCATCAAAACGTTTGGCGCACTCGGTACCCACGCTGCCGCAGCCAACAACACACACCGTCTTGCCGTGCAACTCCATAAGGCCCCTGTGCTTTTCCCAACGGCGCTCCCTCTGATTTGCGCGGAAGAATTCTGCCTGCTTATAGAGCTGCAGCACGCCGGTCAGGGCAAACTCCGCCATGGGGATGCTGTACACTCCCCGGGCGTTGTAAATCGTGATGCCATGTTCACGCACATAGTCCATAGGAACCCGGTCAAAGCCCGCGGAGGTCAGCTGGATATAGCGCAAGCTGGTGAATTTCTCAATGGGATAATGAAGAAACAGGCCGTTTGCAATGACACCCTCCACCCACTCAAAGGGACAGGGCAGAGTGTCCTTTTCCTGCTGAAGGAAAAGGACCTCATGTCCAAGGCCACGAATTTCGTCCAGATGTTTCTCCGCCTGCTGCCAGGCGCCGGTGACAAGAATGTTCATTGTTTCCTCCCTCGCAAGGCGTTGATGGCTTGGTCGGAAAGCCTGTAGAGCTGACCGCAAAGCAGGTGGAGCAGCCAGGCGCACAGGATTATAGCCACCGTCAGCGCCAGCCAGTTCAGCGGAAAATGGCCTAGCGGGCGTATTTTCCAGATGAGTACGTACTGCACCACATAAATTTCAAGGGTAATATCAGCAACAAAGCTGATCACCCGTCTACTCCAGGCGGGTACTCCGGACAGCTTACTGTCCAGACTGGCAAATGTGCGCATCAGGAAGTACAAAAGGACGAAAATCACAAGCTGGTTCAGGATCTGGAGCGGAGCAAGGGCCGCCCTGCGTGAAAACAGGAGCTTGCTTGCAAAATATGCCACAAAGCAACCTGCCGCCCCCACCGGCCACAGCCAGTGCCAACCGCCGCGCATACGAGCATCGTTCTGCCGGAACCATGCCCCCAGCAGCATGCTCTCCATAAACAGGAACCGGATCATAGGTTCGCGCACCGTATCAATATGATAATAGCTCTTGTCATACAAAGTCAGGTACACGGCCAGCCACACCACGGCAATGGCCGCCATCAGCGGCACCAGCCGCTCCCGTAGCCAGGACGTGCTTACAATGATATAGAACGGGATATACAGCACAATGATGGATGCCACAAAATGATAGTAAGTGGGGTATATAAACCACCATGCCGCGGAATGATCCGCAAGGCTGTAGGCGCCTAAAACTAGGTACAACGCTGTCATAACAAGTACCGGAGGGTACACGCGCCAAAGCCGCTTTGCATACCAGCCAGGAAATGCCGCCTTTACATTGTACAGACAATAACCGGACACCGCAAAAAACAGAATGTCGCCAATCAGGCCGCCGTTGGCCAGCAGGTCCGTGGGATAGACCCCCTCATAATGCGCGTTGGTGATCAAGCAGGCAGCAAGCGCTTTGAGACAGGTAATGTAAAAGACCAAATCACTCACCTCTGCAGATCAGCTCCACCCGCCGGGCAACTTCCTTTTGATTTTCGAAAAAATAATCGGCGTAGCGGGCGCACTCACGCTCCAACTCACGGATCTGACCGATCCCGGTGTGGAAAATTTCACGTACCTGGTCCAAGTCGGTGATAAGCCCGGTATTGCAGAAGCTGCGGGACAGGATCACACAGGTGGAGCCCAGCCGGTAATGTTCCCGGATGACGTACTCCGCCGGAAGCATCCCCTTACCCAGAGCAGCGATGCCGCCGAACCCGAAGGGTATCTCCTTTTGCCGGAACTTCAAACAAAGACGTTCCACGGTCCCGTCGGAAAGCAGCTCAAACATGAATTTCTTTCCGTAGCCAAGACTCAGATCGTTCAGCCCGACGAAGACCTCGTCCAGACCGGGCAGAGCAAGAATCTCATCCATGACCTCCACCGCTTGGGGTGTCTCGATGAGCGGCAGGGTCACCGCCCGGCCGTCCACAAGCCGGATAAAGGTTTCGACCTCCTGTACCGTCTTGAAGTAGGGCAGCATAAGCACGTCGGCCCCGGCCTCGATAGCCGCGTTGATTTCCGATGCGGAGTCACCATAGCCCTCCCCCGCATCATGGATGGGGTTGATACGTACCATAATCTGAGCCCGGTCCGCCACAGCCCTCACATGCCGGATGTCTTCTATGGTATGGTGGGACTGGACGGTATCCATCCCCCCCTGCCGGTCCGCCTTACCGATATATTCCATATCGATAAAGATACGGTCTACACCGGCTTCTTGGGCGATTTTTGCTACCTCGGGCCGGTTGGTTATGTACATCAACTTCAGCGCCATGGCTCTCTCCCCCCAGATTTACCAATTATTTCGCTACGGTCGCTCCGGTATTTTTGTTGTCGGCGTTGGCAAGCACCTTGAATATAGTCATAAAGAATATCTTGACATCCAGAACAAAGGAGCAGTGGTCTACGTACCATACATTCAGTTCAATACGCTTATGCCACTCCACATCCTTGCGCCCGTTGATCTGCGCCCAGCCGGACACACCCGGTCGCACCTCGAACATACGAAGCTGCTCGTCTGTGTAGTCCTCAACAGGCCAGGGATGGTAGGTCAGTGGCGGGCGGGGCCCGATGCAGCTCATATCACCCTTAAGGATATTGATGAGCTGAGGTAACTCGTCAATGCTGGTGGCACGGATGAATTTGCCCACACGGGTCACCCGGGCATCGTTTTTACCTGAATAGACGCCGGTGCCGGTGTGCTCGGCGTTAACTGTCATACTGCGCAGCTTATAGAACCAAAACTCCTTACCCCCCAGCCCCAGCCGTTTCTGTTTAAAAATCACCGGCCCAGGAGAGTCCAGCTTAATGGCAAGCATGGCCAGCAGCATGAACGGCCAAGCCAGTGCCAGCGCCAGCAATGCCAGTATAATATCCAGCAGTCTTTTTAAATACCTTCTGTACACGATACTCTCCCCTTAATTTCCATACTCTCTACACTACCCAATGGTCAGTTGAGCTGCATTGTCTATAAGCTCTTGGACCGCCTGGCCCCCCAGCTTTCGCTGCAGAAAGCGGACTGACTGTGCCATGTCGGGCGGTCTGGTCGTACAATCATGGCAATCTGAGGCGATCACCTGTGCCTGTCCGGAACACAGCAGTTTCAGAGCCCTTCTCCTGCCCATAAAATGACTGAGTGCGCCAGAACTGATCTGGACGGGAACATTCAGTTCCAGCAGTCTTCCAATGATTTGGGGGTTCTGGATCTGTAAATACCGCTCAAGATGGGCAATAATCGGGGTAACACCGAAACAGCTCAACAACTCATAAAGCTGGTTCACCATATGCTCGGTCCATGGCGTGAAGGGCAGCTCCACCAGCATGTTTTTTGTCTTACCGATGCACAGCTCGCCCAGCCGCTCACACTCCAACAAGTCAGATCGCCACGCCACCTCCGCTCCAAGGAGCAGCCGCGGAAGCGTCTGCGCTTCCGTCCCAACGGCGTTGAGAATATTCTGGAGGCAGACCATAGCCTCACCCCGCCGACGGAGGAACGTATCAACATCCTCCCTGTCAGGGTAGAAATGGGGAGTGAGAACCACGGTATTGACACCCTGATCACGCTGCATACGCAGCATGGCCAGGCTCTCCTCCGCCGTCTTTGCCCCGTCATCCATGCAGGGCAGGATATGGGTGTGCAGGTCCGTCATACCTTCTCGCTTTCCCGCCGGTTCTCTTCCTGCATTCCACTCAGATTGGGGGTGCTGCTGTAGCTGTAGCCATTGCCGTAGTAACCGTATTCCCCATAGCGGAAATAACGCTTATAGGCTTTTCTATGTCCATAATGAGAGCTTTCCAGGTCCGCGTCGTTGAGCACAAAGCCCAGAATCTTGGTCTTGGCATACTCCAACTGCTCCACCGCATGGATCACGGAACCCTGCTCAGACTGATTGGCACGCACCAGGAACAGCACGCCATCGCTCTTGGGAGCCAAAACCACCGCATCTGTGACCACATTGACAGGGGGAGAATCCAGGAAAATATAATCGTAATTGCCCCTCAGCTCTTCCAACAACCGCTGCATACGCGCGGAACCAAGCAGTTCGGAGGGGTTAGGAGGAATGTTGCCGGCCAAGATCACATCCAGTCCCCGGACCTCGGTATGCCGGATTGCTTCTCCCAACAGCTTGGGGTCCATGATCAGGTTGCTCAGGCCTACTTTGGCACTCTGCTTGATCAGCCGGGCCAGTTTGGGCCGGCGCATATCGCAGTCAATGAGCAACACCTTATGGTCCGCCATGGCGTAAGAAATGGCCAGATTCATGGCTGTGATGCTCTTTCCCTCTCCCTGCAGGGAGGATGTAACCACGATGACCTTGCTATTTTCCTCTCCGGTTAGGGTAAACGATACATTCGTGCGAAGCGTCTTATATGCCTCACGAATAAAGAAATCACTCTTTTCACTGAGCAGGTTGTCCTGCTCCTCCTGAATGCGTTTGCCCTCCTGCTTCTGAGCGGCAAACCGCTTTTGTTTCCCCGTCTTTTGGGTTGCGCTCTCACTTTCATAGGCAGTTCTCTTTGAGCTACGGCGGCACTTTCTGTCTGTCTTGCCAAAGCCGGGGATCTGTCCCAGCACAGGCAGATTGAACAGCATGGCAAGCTCTTCTTCGTTCTTGATGCGCACATCCATCATGAATACCAGGGTAACATAGGCCGCGGCCAGCAGACCGCCAATCATTCCACCCAGCACAACATTTTTAAGCAGATTGGGAGAGGACGGGGCCTCTGGCACCTTGGCGTAGTCAATGACCTTTGTGGAGCTGCCCTCCACAAAGCTTTCGATCTCACTGGGAGCCACCTCTGCCACGGCATTGGCAATTCGCGCCGCCATCTTCGGATCCGGGTGGGTGATGCGAACCGCAAAAATCTCCGCTTCACCCTTTTGCGCTGCGCGCATGCAGGCACGGATCTCTTTCGCTTCCATCCCAAGGTTTCCTGCGGCGGAGACCTTTTCAAGAACGCTGTCGCTTTCAATAATCTGGATGTAAGTATTCACCAGATGCTGAGCAGTTTCCAAATTGCTGCCGGTGATGTAGTTTATCTTCTGGTCCCGACCGGCGTTATTTACATACACCGTCACATCGGCACTGTACAAAGGCGTAATGAAATTCACCGTGAAACAGCCGGCCAGAAGAGCCGCCACTACTGCGCAACCAGCAAGCAGCCACCACTTGCGCAGGTAGGCCAGGAGCAGCTTCTGCAGATCCAGTTCCAACCCTTCTTTGTTTCCGTTTACCATATTAACCAAGCCCTCTCGTTTCTATATTCTCATCCGCGCGTTTGCGGAAGCAACACCAAAAAGGTGCGTATTTACAGATACTGACATGTTATTATACATTCCTATAAAAGATTTTGCAAGTTTTTCAGCTGTTTTTCCGTTTTTTTACCATATTCACTCCTTACGCTTTGTTCCCGCAGCATAGCCCCCTCTTTTCATCTTTTTTATCTTTCTATTTTCTTTTCAATATGCTATAATTGAGTAAATTTTTGCATAAGGAGTACCTTACAATGTCTGTTTTAGTCACTGGCGGAGCCGGATATATCGGCAGCCACACCTGCATTGAGCTTCTTAATTCCGGCTACGATATTGTGGTGGTGGATAACCTTGTTAACTCCAGCCGCGAGGCCCTGAGCCGTGTGGAGCAGATTACCGGCAGGTCCATTCCCTTTGTTCAGGCCGATGTTTGTGACGCTGAAGCGATGGAGGCTGTTTTTGCCCAACATCCCCATATTGATTCCGTTATCCACTTTGCCGGACTGAAGGCCGTGGGCGAAAGTGTGCAAAAGCCGCTGGACTATTACACCAACAATCTGGTCAGCACCTTGACGCTGCTCAATGTCATGCGTGAGCACGGGGTTAAGAAGTTTGTCTTTTCCTCCTCTGCCACAGTGTATGGCGATCCCGCCAGTGTCCCTATCCGCGAGGACTTCCCCACGGGCGGGACCACTAACCCTTACGGCTCGACTAAATATTTTCTGGAGCAGGTGCTCAAGGACTGTTGCGCTGCCGACGCGGATATGAATGTGGCCCTGCTGCGCTACTTCAACCCTGTGGGTGCCCACGAAAGCGGCCTCATTGGAGAGGACCCCAGCGGCATCCCCAACAACCTGACCCCTTATATTGCCCAAGTGGCCGTTGGCAAGTTGGAAAAGCTCCACGTCTATGGGAATGATTATCCCACCCCGGACGGCACCGGAGTCCGGGACTACATCCATGTAGTTGACCTGGCCAAAGGCCATGTGGCCGCGCTGAAAAAACTGGAAAGCAAGTGTGGCCTGTTCATTGTCAACCTTGGCACCGGCAAGGGCTTCAGTGTATTGGAAGTCTTGCGTGCTTATGAAAAGGCCTGCGGTAAGTCTTTGCCCTACGTCATTGACCCCCGCCGCTCCGGAGACATTGCCGCATGCTATGCCGATCCAAAAAAAGCACTGGACGAGATGGGATGGCAAGCAAAGTTGGGTATTGATGAGATGTGCGCCTCCAGCTGGAAGTGGCAGTCCATGAACCCCAATGGATACCAGGAATAACCACACCTATGATAAATGCCCCGCCGGCTTCATTGTCTGAAGCCAGCAGGGCATTATTTACAGTTTTGCTGCCACGATCATGGTGGCCACTTCTTCTCTTGTGGCAAAGCTTTGGGGTCTGCTGCCGTCCGTGATCCCGGCACGCATGGCCTCTTCCATCTTTCCCCAAGGGCTTTCCGGTTTTTCGCCCTGCCGGGCCAGCCAGTCGGCCATAAGGTTGTCAAACTGGAGCTGGGTCATCTTCTCATCCTCCTGATACGCGGGTCGGTACGCCCCGCAAATGTATTTCTTATGTCGTTTTCTTCGCATGACCGCGCCACCATTGGCCTCGCTTTCCTCGCCAGTGTTTCCATCTATGGTGGTTATGTATGCGCCGTCCCAGGACTCGCACAGACCTACATGATCTGCCGTTCCGTTTCCATTAAAATCAAAGAATATCACATCTCCCGGCGCGTAGTCCTCATACACCGCCTGTCCCTGCTTCCTGTGGTAGCTCAGCAAGGCCGGAACGTAGGCAGATCTGGCACCGCCAAAAAACAACTTGGATGCCCCCGCTTGCTTAAACAGCCACCACACAAAGACACAGCACCAGGGATAGCCTGCACCGGACACCTCACGGCCGTAATAGGCGTTGTTGTACTTGACCCGGTTGCTGCCGAATGGCGATTCCCGCACTCCCAGTTCCGCTCTGGCCAATTCCAATAGCCTTTCAGCTGTCATGCGCAGCACTCTCCAGCTGATGGTGCAGCTTCAGCACCGCGGCCTCTACCGCGTCTACTACCGCACCGTCATCAATATCATATCCCTTTTCCTCCAGCAGAGCCAGAGCATAATCCAGGCGCTGAGCGCCGGAGCACTGGTGGTACAGTTGCTGGGCTGCCGCCACGGCGATGTCCACCCAGCTCAGCAGTTCCTCCCGCTCCTGGGCCGTGGTCCTGCCGCTGATCCAGGGGATTAGAAACACTGTGATGGCCGTTACCGCCAGCGCGATCACCGCCTCAACCACACTTGTCAGATCCGTCATATTCTTCATCCTTTCTGCCGGTATTCCCGGCTTTCTTTTTTTCCTGCAGGGCGTTCTTTCCAAACATCAGCGCCAGCTCTCCGCCGAAAAAAGTCAAAATAACCGCCACGAGACCGGCCGCATCCTGCCCGGTTCTGGACAGGACGCGCAGTCCCCAAAGACTGCACCCAGTCCCCGCGGCCACACACCAGACCACCATGAGCTTTCCAAACAAATGGGGCACGGCACTTAGCCATTCTAACTGATGTTTCATACCGTTAGCCCAAGCCGGCCGAGAAACCATGTTGCCGCAGCAGTAACTGCTACCAGAATTAGCTTGCTCACTAATTCGTCCCACCGCTTGGCCGGCTTTGCTTCCAGAGCGGTGACCTTTCCGTCCAGCTCGTCCACTGCGTCCGCCACACGGGCCTGTTTTTCTGCCATAACCTCCATGGATGAGGCCAACCGGTTCAATGCTTCCGTGGACTGTTCCAGCTTCTCAATGCGCCGCTGATTGGACTTGGCCCGGTCTTCCACAGTAGTCAACCGGTGCTCAAAGTTTAGTTCCATTACCCGCTCACCCCCATCTCAGCCTGTGCCATCGCGTCCTGCTCCGCCAGGATCGCCGCGTATTCCTCCTGAGAAATGGCGTGATATGTATCGGGACTGACCCCCTCGGCCATCCAGATTACCGTTCCGTAGTCTGTGCCATTGGTGAGTACCGTACCCTCATCGGCATATAAAACAGTTCTTACTTTCATGCTTTCCCTCCTTATATGAGATTGATCGTCCAATTGGACTTCGTGTTTGCCAGCCCCGCCCATTCCGCCGAGGAAGATCCGTCCGAGGCCCCCCCCGTTGTTTCAAAGGCGGTGTTGACCGCGGTCTTGGAGAAGGTCATTGACAAGCCGGAAGTGGTGGCGGATAGAGCATTAACGACACTTTCAATACTTGCACGTGAAAGCCTTGTCGACCACTGAAGACTTAACCCGTTGTGGATAATAAGTCCTTCAAATGTCACGTTTTTCAGTGCGGCACAATAGTTAAACGTGTTGCTGAATTGTCCGCTTTTTCCCGTTCCAATAATTATTTTGTCAATTGTTACGAGCTCGGCACAGTTTCCAAATGACATTTCCATCGGAACAGTGTTTGTAGCTCCACTGAAGTCAACAACGCCAATGTGGGTAAATCTTGACATATAAAACAAATATTGGGTGTTTTGGGCCTGAGAAAAATCAAGTACAACCCCTAACCGCTCAAGCAATTTGGGCAAATCCGTCGAAATTCGGGAATCTCGGAACATCATGTAACTAGAATATGGGCGCATATCATATTTCGGCTTGAATAAATCTTCCGTCCATCCTTCACCAGCAAAAGCGGTAGAGTAATCCTCCCTGCTTCCATTGTCTTGATAGCTATCCCAAAACCGATCATGTCCTTTTTTCTCTCCGGCCAAAAATACCTCGTCCACTCCGACAGCCATACCGTCCAGCGTCAACAACTCCGTGCCGCCCGTCTTGTCTCGGATGGTTTGGGCAATGGCGGTCATTTTCTCATTCACGCTCATTACCACGCACCTCCCAGAATAGCCTCGTCCACGTAGCTCTTGATTTCAGCCTTGTCCGCTTCTGTCCAGTAGTCCGTGCCACGCTGGGGTGTGTAGCCCTGCTCACCCTGCTCACCCCGGGCAAGCTTTCCAGTGTCAACATAAGTGGCGCTTTCCGGTTCCCACAGCCACCATGTGCCATTGTTCACGATCGGGTAATGTTCTCCCGCAGTTTCTGCCCGATTTGCAGCTGTGGTGATTCGACGCTCCAACTCACTAAACAGGCTGGGTATCTCTGGCCACTGAACATCACCCGAAAGGGACACATCAACATCCACCGTAATCATATTGGTGTGCCGCACCAGTTCTCCTTTTGTTCCCCGTAGCTGCAAGTGATACTTCCCAGAGCAGGCCAATTGCTGTCGTGTCAGCACAGTGCCCACTCCGCCGTCCATCACTTCCAGCGGCAGGATATCCATGTTCTTTCCGCTCTTGACCAGTATCACCCACTCCCACCCTTCAGGGATATCCCCACTCACCATCAAAGTTCGTGTGAGATTATCAAACTGCTGTATGAAGAAGGGACCTTCCCACTTTATCTTCCAGTCTTTAAAACGGATCATGTTCCATCATCCTCTCTTGTCGTTTTACTTCCAGTGTATCCTTGTTTTCCCCGTCGCCCTCGCTTGCATCGCGGAGATATCGGCGGGCTCCATACCGCAGACAGCGTCTGAGTTTGTCCTCTCCCCGCTTGATGGTACGCGACACAGTAGAGCGCTCCAGGCCCAGTTGTTCGGCAATCTCCCAGTGCTTCATTCTTCTTACATAGTAAAGCACCAGCACTTCACGCTGTCTTGGCGTCACATCCTCCCGGATACAACGGATCAGATTATTCACCAACCGCTCGTGCTCTGTTTCCTCCGAGGAAATATTTTCAATCCGCAGCATATAAGCGGCCATGTCCGCACCATAGGCCTTGCCTCGCCTATATTTTATACTTGGCATTGCGGCAGTACCCCCTTTCGTAATAGCGCTCGCACACCACCGCCACATCCCGGGTCTCCCGGTACATCGCCCACAGGATTCGGATTCTCCCCTCCAGGCTGCTTCGCTCCAAAGGGTCTTCCGCCCGCTCCAGTTCCCCCTTCAGCTGCCGAATACGCACTGCCAGCCAGCGGGCACTCTCCCGATAGGAAAGAGCCAGCTCTTTTAATCTCATCTCACCACCCCCTCATACCTCCTGCGTCTCCACGCCCAGCATTTGTGCCACCTCCTCCGGTACTTCTTTCAACAGCGCGGACACCTTTGTCCTGAAGCAGTCCACGCACACACTCCGCTCTTCCCAGACAAAGACTACCTCTCCCGGGTAAATCTCACCAGCGCACCGCCTGCACACACCGGCCGGAACGCACTCCTGCCCATCCTCTACAGGCCCGCGCAGCCCCGTTGTTCCTGTCAGCATCCACTCCCTCCTTCTCCGAAATGCAGTCCTTTTTATTGGACTTCATTTTTGTTACACTCTTCCTGACAGCGGATCAGCCGCCCAAGTGCAGCCTCCAGTCTCTCCCGTGCCCCCTTGGGCGTGCGATGTCCGTTGAGCACCGCACTGAGATACTTTTCACTCCAACCAATCTCATTAGCCAGTTTCCTTGCCGTCAGTCTTCGCAGGTGCAGCTCTCCCACCAGCTGTGCTGTCCATTGCTCCGGCATAATACACCTCCTTTTTCTGCGTGATTACCTGTTTCATCTTTTTGTTGACATATGTAAGCACACCTGTTATTATGGTGACACAGGTAATCAATATCCATCCCTAATCGATTACGGTGTTCTCCACAAGAGGCATATTAGCATACTCTCGTAATCGTGTCAACTCGTTTTAGGACACCATCGTAATCTTTGTCAGCATATACAAAAAATGGAGGTTGCTTTTATGTTTTCTGACCGATTTGAAGCTTTGTGTCTGGAAAAGGGTGTCAAGCCCAACCGTGCCTGCCAGGAAATGGGCGTAAGCCGTTCCCTTGCCGCCAAATGGAAAGCCACCGGCACGGAGAAGCCCAGTGCGGATGTTCTGGAAAAAATGTCTGCCTATTTTGAAAAAACCATAGATGAAATTCTGGGCAAAGAATCTGCCCCCTCCCTTTTCTTTGACGAATTTACCTATGCCATGTATAACGAGACCCGGGACCTTCCCCCAGAGAAGAAACAGATGCTTCTGGAAATGGCCCGTTTCTTCCAGAAGGAACTGCACAAGGAGAAAGGACAATAAGAATGGAACAAATTCTGACCCTTTATGATGAACTGAACCGCGCCGGGGTCAGGTTCTACCACTGGGATCTGGACGAGGACAAGGCCTGCACCATCGAGATCGGCGGAAACTACGGCATCTTCATGGATTTTCACAATATCCGCACGGGGGCTGAAGAGCTGGTGACCGTGGCCCATGAGGGAGGTCACGTCTCCACCGGAGCCACTCACAAGGTAAGCAGTCCTTACGACCTTGTAGCCAAGCACGAGTACAAGGCGGACAAGTGGGCCGTTCATCGGCTTATCCCTCCCGAGGCTCTGGACGCCGCCGTGGCGGAGGGCTGTACAGACCTGCACTCCCTGGCTGAACGCTTCAATGTCACGGAGCCGTTCATGAAAAAAGCCGTGTGTCTGCACACACACGGCAATCTGGCAGCGGACCTGTATTTTTGAGGAGGCTGCGTTATGAAACGACTATTCTTTGTTCTTGGACTGCTGTTCTCTTTTTTGGGAATTATCGGTGCGGGATATGTTTTGTACACCGGCGGTCAGGCCAGCCCCGGCGGCCCGCTCATCGCGGTGATTTTCGGCACGGTCTGTTTCCAGCTTTATCGCAAAGATTCCTGAGTTACTCCTGTATAAAAAGCACGCGTTCTGCCCGAAACAGGGCGGAACGCGTGCTTTTCTCTGTTTTAGATTTTTAATTGGCAGGGAACTGCGCCAAAATATAGGAACAGGCCTTAGGCAGTGTAATGGTGCACACACCGTCCTTCAGCTCCACCTGCGCCTGCACGTCATCCACAGGGCAGAACACCTCAGGCAGGCTTTCGGCGGCGACGCGGATGGTCCGGGTCACCCCTATGGGCTCCACCTTGGTGATGAGATTGACCCGGCTGCGGTGGAAGCGGATCTCATCCAGATGGTGGTCAATATCCGTATCGTAGTCCGCGGCAAGGAAGTGGAGTGTTGTCCCCTTCTCCCCCGCGAACACGGTAGGCAGATAGCCTTCCGATTCCAGAACCTTCAACGGCATAGGCTTTGCGTATTTTTCGCACAGTTCCATCACCGCGCTGGTAATCTTCCCCTCCCCCATGCGCTGAGGGTTGTAATACAGGCCGGGGACAGGCTCGCTCCAACGGTTTGGCTCCGTTCCCGGGGCCAGCTCGCTTTTCTCCCACTGAGCGGGCAAATGCCAGAACTTTCCTTCCTCTACCCGGCTGAAGAAATCCAGGGGTGCCACATCAGGCCGTGTGGGCAGCTTCCATGTGTTTTCACACCCGGGCAGCGGGTTGGGGCCGGTGGCCACCACCTTGCCGCCCGCAGCCAGATAGGTGTGCATGGCGTCGATCTCCTGCTGCGTCATGGAGGCGGCGCTGGGCAGCAGGACCAGCGGATAGACGGATGCGTCCTTGGGGAAGTCGAAAATGGTGTGGGGGCTGAGCCCGGCCTTGAACAGTTCCTCCAGCGTGTCGTGGTAATCCTTGAAGTAGCCCTTATTCAGCGCGCCAAAGAAGGTATGGTTGCGTGTCTCATAGGAGAAATAGACTGCCAGCTGGCCAATCTGCTCCCCACCAAACAGGTCGGGATGTTCCTTTTCAAAGGTAAAGGCGTGGCCGATCAGTTCCGGCTCCTCCGGCAAGGTGTCCAGAATGTGGTCGGGCAGGCCCAACCGCGCCTTCAGGGTGGAGAACCAGCAATCGGAGTCCAATGCCTTGTTCACGGCCCAAACATGGTCGGCGGTGGTCTGGGTAAAGCCAAAGCCCGTACCGAAACAGCGCACACCCTTCTCCCGTGCCGCCGCCTGATGGTGGGAGGCATTGATGAGGCGGTGGGTCATGGTGCTGTTGACCGTGGCCGGATCGTACTTATAAGGCGGGGTATTGCCGCTCATTTCCAGATTGGCCAGAGTACAGCCCCGCAGGAAATTCCGTGCATCCGAGGCGTTTCCCATAACCCCTCCCGTGGCACTGCTTGCTCCGCAGCTCATAAGTGCAAAGCCCTCCGGCACCACGCTCGCCACTTGCTCAAAGAACTCACCCGTGGCCTCAAAGCGCAGGTCGATCCAGTGGTGCCAGGCGGGATTTTCCCAGTTGGCCCAGAAGGACTGGTCCTCGACAGGGGGCAGGTCGATACCGGCGCGGCGCTTGAGTTCCGCCCGGCAGTGGGGACAGGCGCAGGAATTGTAGCGCATGTAGTGGATGGGGTCGTCGGCAGACAGGCCATCGATGCCGGTATCCGTAATAAGCTGCTGCACATAATCCTTATAGGCCTCAATAAACTCCGGATTTCGGTGACAGAACCCTTCGGAGGTATACTGGGGATACCACAGGGGCTTGCGGGTCTTTACGTCGATCATGCGCCAGTCGTTGAGCCGCTTGCCCTTGTACTCCCATGTTTCTGCCGCCTGGCTGGAGGGGCACAGGGGCAGATGCACTCTACTGTCTACCATAGCCTGCCGCATCTCCTCCCGGTTGCGATAACGGTGGATCAGGTTGACCGAGTGGTGGTCGTACAGCTTTACGCCGTTTTTATGCAGTTCCTCCGCCACAGTACCCAGATAGTCGTGGAGCAGGGTGAAGAAGGGCAGATAATCCCACCGGAAATGTGTGCCGAAGATCATGGCGGCGGTCACATTGGCCTTTGCCATCTCCTCGGCACGCCGCTTGATCTTATCCATGTTGTCTACCGCAGGCCAATTTAGATCCTGCCAGTCCATCCACCAACTGGCGATGCGATTTTTCTCCATTCTTATTTCCTCCTTTACCGGAGCACGCCGTCAATGAACACGGCCTGCAGTTCCAGCTTTTCATTCAAGACAATCAGGTCGGCGCACTTTCCAACCTCAATACTTCCAACCTCTGTAAGGCCTACTGCCTTTGCGGGTTCTGTGGAGGCGGCATAGGCCGCGTCTGCCAGAGGAATACCGAACTCCACTGCCCGGCGCACTCCGTCCAACAGGGAGATGGCCGAACCGGCCAAAGTATCTGTCCCCGTCAGTGTAGCCTTGCCGCCACGAACCTGAATGGGCTGACCGCCCAGCTCATAGTCCCCGTCCGGCATGCCCGCGCAGCGCAGGGAGTCGGAAATGAGATTCAGCTTGTCCCCAAACATTTTATAAGTAGCCCGGACCACACTTGGATGGATGTGCAGACCGTCACAAATCAGCTCTACAGTTGCCCCTGCGTCCAGCGCCGCGCCTATGACCGAAGGCTCACGGTGGTGTAAAGAGGGCATACCGTTGTAAAGGTGTGTCACATGACTGGCCCCAGCCTCAAAGGCTTTCACAGCCGTATCATAGTCCGCGCAGGTGTGGCCCAGAGAGACGGCGCACACCTTGGACACTTCACGAATGAAGTCCATAGCCCCCTCCTCTTCACAGGCCACAGTGACCAGCTTTACCATGCTTCCGCTGGCTTCGTTCAGCCGGGCGAAGAGGGCCGGGTCCGGCCTGTGCAGATGCTCGGCGGCCTGCGCCCCCCGCTTTTCATAGCAGAGGAACGGCCCTTCCAGATGAACACCCGCCAGTTTGGCTCCGCCATTGGGCCGGAAGTCCCGCAGGGCATGCATGGCCCCGGTCAGTTCCTTCTCCCCCAACGTCATAGTGGTGGCCAGCACACTGGTCACCCCGTGGGCGGCGTAGTAGTCCATCATGGGCTGCAAGCCCTCTGCCCTGCCGTCGGAAAAATCCTCCCCCACAGCGCCGTGGGTATGGATGTCCACCAGGCCGGGCAGCACATAGCAGCCTGCCGCGTCAAATACCTCGTCCGAAGTCTCCGCCGTCCCAATACCGGTGATGGTGTCTTTAAAAGCAAGGTCCGCACTCACAAACTCCCTGCCCAGCAGCACTTTTGCATTTCGGATGACCATACAGTCACCTCCAGTTTATCAGTGTTATTTGCCCGCTTTCACGCTGTCCACAGTCTGGCGAATATTAAAGTCGTGCTGTTCCAGCAGCTTCTCCGCCTCGTCCTCGGCGCAGTCCAGGATGGCAGCGGTGATGCGGATGACTCGGCCGCGCAGCTTCTCGTTGGAGGGCTTGAGATTGATCATCAGGTTCTCATACACCTTGCCCGTCTTGATCATAGCGCAGGTAGACAGCATATTCAGCACAAACTTCTGGCTGTTGCCCGCCTTGAGCCGGGTGGAACCGGTGACCACCTCCGCTCCGGTCTCACAGACAATGGAGATGTCAGCCACCTTGGTGATAGCAGTGCCGGGATTGGAGGTAACGGCCACGGTAGTGCAGCCCAGCTCCTTCGCCTTCTCCATGGCGCCCACCACGTAGCGGGCACCGCCGGCGGCGGAGATGCCCACCAGCACGTCCCCGGCCTTGAGCACGTTCTCTACGTCCTTCACACCGTTTTCATAGATATCCTCGGCGTTCTCTCCGGCGGTGACCAGGCGTTCCAGACCGCCGGCGATAATACCCTGAACCACTTCATAGCCCACGCCGAAGGTGGGAGGGCACTCGGAGGCATCCAGTACGCCCAGACGTCCGGAAGTACCCGCGCCGATGTAGATCAGCTTGCCGCCCTTTCCAATGGACTCAGACACCGCGTCCACCGCCTGGGCGATCTCAGGCAGAGCACGGTCTACAGCCAGAACGGAATGCATATTCTCCTCATTCATCAGCCGAACCATCTCCAGAGAGGTCATGGTATCAATATGGGTCGTTTTAGGATTGCGCATTTCTGTATTCAACATTTTTGTTCGCTCCTTTATTTTATTGTTGTTAAGCCGCTCAAACGGCACTTCTCGTCTCCAGGTACAGCTCCAGATCGGGCATCTGTTCAAGGCCGCACAGTCTGGCTGCACGCAGGCAGGCGCCCCACACAGGCGGACAGGGCATCCGCTCCACCACCAGGTCTTTGTCCAGTGCCCCGGTCACTGTTTGGAAAAACAGTTCATCCTTGGCAAACAGGCTGCCGGACAGGATCACGTGTTTGGCGTCGGGCACGTGTGTTCGTGCCTGATGGATCTCCTTTACCATATGCTCCACGCCGCGCTCCAGGATCTCCCGAGCCACCGGGTCTCCCTGCGCCGCCGCCTTGGACACCAGGGGCGAGAAGGAGGCGATGTAGGATACTTCACGCTTGTAGAGATCATGGATAAAGTCCCATACGTTGCCACCCAGCTTCTCCTCCACCAGCTCGGTCAGCAGAGTGGCAGGTGCGATCCCATCCCGCGCCCGAAGGGCGGCAGTGATGGCATCCCGCCCCATGTCATAGCCGCTGCCGCAGCGCTCAAACAGGTAGCCTGCGCCGCCGATTCGGCGAACCTGGCCGTTCAGACTGCTGTACACCACGCAGCCCGTTCCGCTGATGGCGGCAATGCAGTTGTCCGGCCGGGCACAGCAGGCGATCACATTGGCAATGTCGTTGGAGCAGTCCACCTTTAAGTCGGGATAGGCCTTGCTCAGGGCGGTACGCATCATGTCGGCGTTATTTCCACTGTTCATGCCCGCGCCGCCAAAGAACACACCCATAACCTTCATCTCATGAGGGCGCAGAAAGTCGATGCCCCGGCGCACCACATCCACCGCTGCATCCATTCCCATGATGTTAGGGTTGCTCCCCTCCAGAACGATGGAATTCAAACTGCGTCCGGTCTCATCGATCAGAGCAAATTCCGTCTTGGTGCCTCCCCCATCAATGCCAATCAGCCCACGCTTTTCGTCTGGACGCTGGTTAAGCAGCATATCT
The DNA here is from genome assembly GCA_045534105.1 of Lawsonibacter sp. Classification (GTDB taxonomy): domain Bacteria; phylum Bacillota; class Clostridia; order Oscillospirales; family Oscillospiraceae; genus Lawsonibacter. Next base: position 35,596 of record JAZSJB010000117.1, read on the forward strand.
ATGGAAACCGACAGCGTTTTAGACAATTCACACAGGTGGTCCAGATCAGGCAGACCCTTTCCACTCTCCCAAATGGATACACTTTGGGCTGAAACCAGCAATTTCTCTGCCAGCTCCCCCTGGGTCAATCCCCGCTCTTTGCGGTGCTTACGGAGCATTTTTGCGAAATACTGCATATCCACCATACGATTCCTCCTATGTGCTACAATTATGGTTTCTTTTTCTCTTCATACAGTTTACCACTGTTTTTCCCCCATTTCCATATAGCCGCTTTTTCTTTCTTGTGTCCAAAATTCAAGCTACACTTGTTTTTGTGGCAGTTCCTGATAAAACGGCCCCGCCGCAGATGGTTCTGCGGCGGGGCCATTTTTAGGCTTATGATCAGATTTTGGTAATGTCGATGGGAGTCAGGTCCTCACTGCGGCCCTGCTGGCGAACGGTAAGCATGGCGCGGGCGGTGTCGATAGCGGTGACGCAGCCCACGGAGTGCTCCACGGCGCTGCGGCGGGTCGTGAAGCCGTGGGTGGCGTGCTGGCGGCCCTTGGTGGGGGTGTTGATGATCAGGGCCACAGTGCCGGA
>JAZSJB010000051.1:0-11650 GCA_045534105.1 Lawsonibacter sp.
CTCCAGCGAGGGCAGGTTCTGCCCGGGCAGAAGTACATAGCCCAGATCGAAATCGTTGGTGATGCAGCCGCTTTCCACCGTAAAGGGATCGCTTTGGGCACTTGCGCCGTCGCCTGTGGTCAGGCAGCTGGAAATGATCCGCAGCGCAGGCACGGTCTTGGTGATGGTGAGTACATCGTAGGCGGTGGCCTGCAGGGTATAGCTGCCGGGATACACATGGTCGAACTGATAGTAACCGAACAGGTCGGTGGTGGTCTCGTACACCGGTTGGCCATCCTGCAAAAGCTGCACCTTGACGCCGGGCAGACGGCGTTCGCTGCCGTCCAGCAGACCGTTGCTGTTCTCGTCCAGCCAAGCCAGATCGCCCACCTTGGCGGTGCGGATGTAGAGAACATTTTCGCTCAGGCGGTGCTCTGCCATCTTCAGAGAGATCACGCCGCTGTTGCCGTCATCCGTCAGGATCACGCTCACCTGACCGGGATAGTTGGGATCGCCGGGGCGGACGAAGATGGCATTGGGAGCGCGGTCTGCCCGGATGGTATAGTCGCCGGGCCAGAGACCATCGAAACGGTAGCTGCCATTTTCGTCACTGGTGACGGAAGCGAGCTCTGCGCCGTTGCTGTCCAGCAGCACAAGGTTCACACCCGCAACGGGCTGCAGACCTGCGGCATCGGATAGGGACAGGGTGCCGCCGATGCTGGTGCGGCTGACAAGGGCGGTAAGCAGTCCGGAGATCTGCTGCCCCTCGGTAACCTCAACACCGCTTTGCACCATGGCTGTGCCATCCAGCGTGAAGGTGGCGCCCGTCATCTTGGCAGGTTCTGCCTGCTGAGGCATATCAAAACGTACGGTATATACGCCGGGGCGCACCGAACGGAAGGCAAAGCCGTTTTCATCGGAGGTAACGGTCTGGGTGTCGCCGTTTTCTTCGTTGATCAGTGAAAGAACAAGCCCGGTCATCATCCGCTCGCCCTCTTCCACAGAACCGTTGTTATTTTCGTCCAGATGCACCGCGCCGCTGACAGAGGCAGGCTTCACTGCGCCGATCGTCAGCTGCTTGCGGCTTACCAGTACGCTCCACGGGCAATCCAGCGTCTGCTCGTCGGCAGGCTGCAAAGAGAGTGTGTCGGCATTGGCGCTGGAGATATAGCCTTCCGGCAAAGCAAGGGTGAGCCGGTATTCACCGGGGCGCAGGTCGGTCACACTGAAAGCGCCGTCCTTGCCGGAGACCGCCTCCTGCGCTTCACCGCCCGCAGACAGGGATACCTTTGCACCCTTGAGGAGTTTTTCACCCTCGTCCTGCACACCGGTGGCATTCACATCATGGAAAGAGATACCCTCAAAGCTGCCAAGGGTCACGCAACCCACCAGCGGCCGGGTCACATCCTCGCCCATGGTGACGGTAAAGGAATCGGTCGCCGTTTCGCGGCCTGCGTTTTCCAGCGTGTTGCCGCCCTGTGCCACCTTAGCGATCTCCGTATGCTCCGGCAGCAGATAGGTAAGGGTATAGTCACCCGGCATAACGCCTTCGAACAGATAGCTGCCGTTTTCTGCCACAGGGCGGGTCAGATCGGTCTCGCCGTCTGCGGACAGCAGGCGTACGGAAGCAGTGGTCAATCCGGTTTCGTCCGCTTCCTGCAAACCGTTGTCGTTCAGGTCGTGGAACAGAACGCCGGAAACCGTGGCCGCCGGCAGCATACCTGCGTTCACGCCCGACAGCTGCTGCGCCATGGCGATCTCCAGAGGATCGGAAATGCCGTAACCATCCAGCAGTTCACGAATGTAGCTGCCGCCCTCTTCGGTGGGGCGCAGGCGGGTAAAGCCGTTGTTGCGGCTGGGTTTTACCTTGAGGGTATAGGTGCCGGGCATAATCCCGTCCAGCGAATATGCGCCGCGGGCAATGCTGGTGGTCTTGGCAACGGTAGCGCCCTGCTCATCCACCAACAGCACCTGCAAGCCGGAGAAGGTACGCTCCCCGTCATCCATCACGCCGTTGTAGTTGGCATCTTCACACAGTGTCCCTTCTACGGTTGCGCCCACCGCAATACCGATGAGCACCGTGCTCCCGCTGCCGCTTTTCACAGTAATCCGGTCGATGATACCGTAGCGGCCGCCGGTGAAACGGTTACCCTCTTCTCCCTCGGGGGGCAGGCAAGAGAAGGTGCTGCCGTCAGGCAACCTGACTCGTACACGATAATCGTTGCTGCGCAAGCTCTCCACCCGGAAAGCACCGTTTTCGCCGGTAACCGACTTGCCCATCTCATCGCCGTTGCTGAATTTGGTCACCTCGACGGTTACACCGGCGAAACCGGGTTCCTCTTCATCCCAGAGGCCGTCGTAGTCCACATCCAAAAACGCGGTGCCGCAGATGGTGCCGTTCTGAATGACGCCTACATTCTTGTTGCTCTGGTGTTTGGTGGGACTGACGGCGAAATCACGTTCCAGGGTCTGGCCGGTAAAAACGCTGCGCAGATCGCCGCCCTCTTTGGTATAGCGGGCATACAGCATGCCATCGGGCAGGGTGGCGGTAAAAATATAGGTATCGGTGGGCAGCAAATCGAAGAAATAGCTGCCGTCCTCGTTGCTGACCAACTCGTATACATTGCCCTGCTTCTTGCCTTCCAGCCGCAGAGCCACACCGCCAACGCCGGGGTCGGTCTCATCCATAATGCCGTTGTTGTCGGCATCTTCAAACACGCGGCCGCTGAAGGTGCCCACCTTGCGTGCGCCTGCATTGAGGGCTACCGTTTCGCCTGCGGCGAAGGTGAACACATCGCTCAGGGCAACACGGCTGCCGCTGTCGCCGATGATGCTCTCCTTGGTAAAATCGTCGCCCTTAACGGCAAAGCCGATCCCTTCGGGGGCGGTAAAACGAAGGGTGTAGCTGCCGGGTTTGAGAGAAGCGAAGGTCACGTCGCACTTTTTGGCAGTTTCGCCGGAAGCAACCACGGTTTCACCGTCCAGCACTTCCACCAGAACGCCCTTGATGCCTTCATCGTAACGGCTTACCTTGGTGTCGTTGTTGCGATCCTCGAAGACAAGCACTTCCAGCGTGGCAGCCTGCCCCAGCGCAATATCAGTGCGGTGGCTTTCGCTGCCGGAAACCGTCATGGCTTCGCTTTCATAATCGGCGCTGCCGTCCACGGGACGTGCGGTATCCCCCACAGCCAGAACGGCAAAACCCTCTGCTGTGGTAGAGGAACGAACGCAGTAAACGCCGGTTTCCAACCCTTCGAAAGCAAACTGACCGTACGCATCCGTTTCGGTTGATGCTTTTTCCTGCCATTGCCCGTCGTTCTGTACATACAGGCGTACCGGCAGACCGGTCATCCGCTGCTCGCTCTCGCTGCAAACCAGATCCAGATCCGCATCCACATAGGCGCAGCCGGTAATCGCTGCGCCCGCTTCGGCCGTTGCCCCGGTCACCATCAGCAGCATTGCCAGCGCAGCCATCAGAATTATGATATATTTTGCGGTACGGCTCATCCGTTTCTCTCCTCCGCTTTGAAAGACTTGATTAACCATTCATCATATTAAAGCATTGCATGGGCTTTGTCAACCAAACCCCATGCAATGTAACAGGTTGGAATCTCGTTTTTTGCTTCGGCTTGCGGTGAAGCTGCCTATCCATTCGAAAAAGCAAAAGCATTCCGTTGCCAGCGGAATGCTTTGCCCGGGATCAGCCACCGTAACCCGGCAGCAGCGCGCGGAGCTGCTCCATGCGCGCCGCATCGGGTTCCGGCAGATGCCCGAATGGAAAAGAAAATTGTAATTGATCGTATTTTGTTTGGCAGATCTTGCGAAAGGGCAGCAGCTCCACCCGGTCCACACAGGTGTGTGCCTCTGCGATCCCGCAGAGCCGCAGTACATTCTCCTCCGTATCGTTTTTCGTGGGGATGATGACCTGCCGCAGCGTGACGGGGATGCTGCGTTCCTCCAGAGCCGCAAGAAACCGCAGGGGTTGCTCCATGCCGCATCCCACATACTGCCGGTAGCTTTCTTCGTCGGTATACTTCAAATCCAGCAGTACCCGGTCGGTGTGGTCAAGAACATCTCCGCAGAAGGCGGGATCATAGCAGCCGGAGGTATCCAGACAGGTATTCACGCCATTCTGATGACACAGACGGAACACCTCTGCGGCGAATGTCCGCTGCATCAGCGGTTCGCCGCCGGACAGGGTAATGCCGCCTTCGCTGCCAAAATAAGGACGGCAGCGAAGGGCGCGGCGCACCACCTCATCGGCGGTATATACCGCTCCCCCATCCCCTGCCCATGTGTCCGGGTTGTGACAGCAGCCGCAGCGCAGGGGACAGCCTTGCAAAAAGGCAACAAAGCGCACTCCCGGCCCATCCAGCGTGCCAAGGCTCTGAAAAGAATGGATGCGTCCCTCCATCATGGTCACATGGCCTCGTGGAAGGTACGGCTGATAACCTCGCGCTGCTGTTCCCGGCTCAGCTTGTTAAAGTTGACGGCATAACCGGAAACGCGGATGGTCAGATTGGGATAGGCTTCCGGGTTTTCGTAGGCATCCATCAGGGTTTCCCGGTTCAGCACGTTGATGTTGATGTGGTGCGCCATCTGGGCAAAATAGCCATCCAGAATGGAAACCAGATTGCCGGTGCGCTCCTCGGCGGTGCGTCCCAGCGCGGCGGGGGTGATGGAGAAGGTGTTGGAGATACCGTCCCGGCAGTCATCGTAGCTGATCTTTGCCACAGAGTTGAGCGAAGCCAGCGCACCGTTCTGCTCCCGGTTATGCATGGGGTTGGCGCCGGGAGCGAAGGGCTCGGTGTTCTTGCGCCCGTCGGGGGTTGCGCCGGTATTCTTGCCGTACATCACATTAGAGGTAATGGTAAGCACCGACAGGGTATGGATGGCATTGCGGTAGGCGGGGGTCTTTCTCAGCTCGGTGATGACCTTGTGGGTCATATCCTTGGCGATGGTGTCCACACGGTCGTCATCGTTGCCAAACTTGGGGAAGTCGCCAACAGTCTCAAAGTCCTCGATAAAGCCGTCGGCGTTGCGGATGGGCCGCACCTTGGCATACTTGATGGCGGACAGGGAGTCAGTCACCACGGAAAGGCCGGCCACGCCAAAGGCCATCAGCCGTTCCACCACGGTGTCGTGCAGGGCCATCTGGGTCTTTTCATAGGCGTACTTATCGTGCATATAGTGGATGACATTCATGGTGTTCACATACAGGCGCATGAGCCACGCGACGTACTCGTCATAGCGCTTCATCACGCTGTCGAAGTCCAGCTCATCCCCCTCCATGACACCCATCTGAGGACCGATGTGCATCTTGCTGGGCACATCATAGCCGCCGTTCAGGGCGATGAGCAGGAGTTTGGCCAGATTGCAGCGGGCACCGAAGAACTGCATCTGCTTGCCCACCTTCATGGCGGACACGCAGCAGGCGATGGCGTAGTCATCACCGTAATGGGGACGCATGATGTCGTCGTTCTCATACTGGATGGAGTCAGTATCGATGGACACCTTGGCACAGAAGCGCTTAAACGCCTCGGGCAGAGCGGTGGACCAGAGGATGGTGATGTTGGGCTCGGGCGCAGAACCCAGGGTGTACAGGGTGTTCAGGAAGCGGAAGCTGCTCTTGGTGACCAGGCTGCGTCCGTCCTCGCCCATGCCGCCCACTACCTCGGTGATCCACATGGGGTCGCCGCCGAACAGCTCATTGTATTCGGCAGTGCGCAGATGACGGGCAATGCGCAGCTTGATGACAAAGTCGTCCATCAGCTCCTGGGCGCCTGCCTCAGTGAGGACCCCTCGTTCAATGTCCCGCTCAATGTAGATGTCAAAGAAGGTGCTCACACGGCCCAGAGACATGGCCGCGCCGTTCTGCTCCTTGATAGAGGCCAGATAGGCAAAGTAGGTCCACTGGATGGCTTCCCGGGCATCCTTAGCCGGCTGGGAAATGTCGCAGCCGTACATGGCGGCCATCTCTTTCATGAAGCCAAGGAAGGCGATCTGCTGATACAGCTCCTCACTGGCCCGGGCGGTTTCGGCAGTGAAGTTCTGCTTGCCGATTTCCGCCTTATCTGCCTGCTTGGCCTCGATGAGCCGGTCCACACCGTACAGAGCCACACGGCGATAGTCGCCGATGATACGGCCACGGCCATAGGCGTCGGGCAGGCCGGTGATGACATGGCAGCTGCGGGCAGCGCGCATCTCATCGGTGTAGACGCGGAACACGCCGGTGTTGTGGGTGGTGCGGAACTTAAACTCGTCCTCCACCTTATCGCTGAGCTTATAGCCGTAAGCCTCGCAGGCCTGACGGGCCATGCGGATGCCGCCAAAGGGGTTGACACCGCGCTTGAGAGGGCTGTCTGTCTGCATGCCCACAATCAGCTCGTTCTCCTTATCGATGTAGCCGGGGGCATAGCTGGTCAGAGAGGACACGGTCTCGGTGTCGATGTCCAGCACGCCGCCCTTTTCCCGCTCTTTTTTGAATAGCGCGCGCACCTTTCCCATCACATTTTCGGTGCGCTCGGTGGCCTTTGCCAGAAACGCCTCGTCCCCGTGATATTCCTTATAGTTGTTCTGAATAAAGTCCCGGACGTTGATCTCGTCCTGCCATACTCCGCCACGGAAGCCTTCCCAGTTTGTGTGCATCATAAGTGCTCTCTCCTTTTCTTTAATAAGCAACAAAAAATGGACAAATCAGTACAAACTGACTTGCCCAGACGGTCGGCTGCTTCGCCTTTTGCATTCCCCCGCGGTAATCCGCTGATCCGTCAGTCGTGCAAAGGTTTTGATTGTGTAACAGTATTGTATCTCACCAAGGGCTACATGTCAAACAAAAAAACACAAAAACGGCAGAAAAAATTAAAATGAAGCGACCCCTCCGCGCCTATAGGGAAGCGGAGGGGTCGATATGGTCGTATGAGAATGCTTAGGCCTTGGCCTGACGGGCCTTCATCACAAACAGGAAGCCCAGAACGAGCACCATGCCCACGGGCAGGGCAATGATGGCGGGAGCGCCAACAGTGGCCAGCACACCGGCCAGCAGATAGGCGATGCCGGCGATGACGGCGCAGGAGATGGCGTAGGGTAGCTGAGTGGACACATGGTTGACGTGGTCGCACTGAGCGCCGGCGGAAGCCATGATGGTGGTGTCAGAGATGGGGGAGCAGTGGTCACCGCACACGGCACCGGCCATGCAGGCGGAGATGCACACGATCATCAGGGGATTCTCAGCGGGCAGAGCACCCTGCACGATGGGGATCAGGATGCCGAAGGTGCCCCAGCTGGTGCCGGTGGCAAAGGCCAGTACGCAGCCCACGGCAAACACGATGACGGGCAGCAGGAACTGGATGCCGGTGGCCTGCTTGACCAGAGACTCCACGTACTCCGAGGCGCCCAGGGAATCGGTCATAGCCTTCAGGGACCAAGCAAAGGTCAGGATCAGGATGGCGGGGACCATGGCCTTGAAGCCCTCGGGAATGGCGCTCATCATTTCCTTGAACTTCATGGAGCGGCGGATCATGTAATAGGCGATGGTGATGACCAGAGCCACGGCAGAACCCAGCATCAGGCCAACGGAGGCATCGGAGCCGGCGAAGGCATCGATGAAGTTGGTGCCGGAGAAGAAACCGCCGGTGTAGATCATGCCGATGACACAGGCCGCGATCAGGGTGATCACGGGGAAGACCAGATCCAGCACGATGCCCTTGCCCTCGGGAGCGTCATCCTCGGCATTGGCGTAGGGATTGGAGCCGGAGAACAGGTCGCCGTTTTCAATGGCGTTCTTCTCGTACTTGGCCATGGGGCCAAAGTCCACCTTCATGACCACCAGGGCCACCATCATCACGATGGTCAGCAGGGCGTAGAAGTTATAGGGGATAGCACGCAGGAACAGGTTGAAGCCCTGACCGTCCTCGGCAAAGCCGGCCACAGCGGCGGCCCAAGAGGAGATGGGGGCGATGATGCACACGGGAGCGGCGGTAGCGTCGATGATGTAGGACAGCTTGGCACGGGATACGTTGTGCTTGTCGGTCACGGGACGCATCACGCTGCCCACGGTCAGGCAGTTGAAGTAGTCATCGATGAAAATCAGGCAGCCCAGCAGGATGGAGGCCAGCTGTGCGCCCACCCGGGACTTAATGTGGGTCTCGGCCCAGCGGCCGAAGGCGGCAGAGCCGCCGGCCTTATTCATCAGGCACACCATGGCACCCAGGATGACCAGGAAGATGATGATGCCCATGTTCCAACTGTCGGTGACAGAGGCCACGATGCCGTCGTTGAATACGTGGAGCATGGTGCCCTCAAAGCTGAAGTTAGCGTACATCAGACCACCGGCCAGAATACCGATGAACAGGGAGGAGTAAACTTCCTTGGTGATCAGGGCCAGGGCAATGGCGATGACCGGGGGAAGCAGGGACCAGGGGGTGTTGAAGAATTTGCTGACGACCTCGGCTTCCTCGCCGGTGGCGAAGACGGTGGTGGCTAGGGCCAGGACCATCATCATGATGACGGTTACACGGCTGAGCCAATGGGTTCTTGTTCTCATTTCTTTTCCCTCCAATAATTATCGCGCATCTGCGCGGGTTTTACAAACAAAAAGGACGCTCCAAAAGAGCGCCCACAGACATACTATCCCCAAAGGGGAAACGACAGCGCTCCACGAAGTTCGTGACAGTCCGGGGGATATTCTCCCACGGCCCAGGACTGGCGGTCCAGGCAGACGGCTCGTCCTTCGGCGGAGACCCCTCTCCCCGCGGGACGGCTTGCCTGGCCTTGTCCCGGGGTACGCATGGTATCCGCACCTCTATCAACCATATTCGATTGCAAGTATCCTACCACTGTCCTGCAGCGATGTCAAGGAAAAATGCGAAAAAAAGGGGGATTTTACGGCTTTTCCAGATGGCTCATGAAAAAAGTGAAGGTTCCAGTAGCCACTTCCTTGTCTGCGTCGTTGGTTAGCACCACCTGCATGACGGATAGGGTTTGCCCCTGCTTCTTGGGGGTGGCCACGCAGCGGATGGTCGGGCCGGTGGCGGGACGCAGGAATTCCATGGTTCCGCTGACAGTGACACAGGAGGCTCCGTGGGCGCAGGCGGCGGTGCCGGCCACGGTATCGGCCAGGGTATAGAGACAGCCGCCGTGGACGGTGCCGTGGGGGTTGGAACTGGTGGGACGGACCTCCAGTTTCCCCTCGGCATAGCCGGGGCGGGCGGTGGTGACGGTGATGCCGTTTTCAAAGGAAAACTGGCCGGGCTGGTTGACCACATGGGGGATATCGGGATTGAGATGCAGCGGTTCGGACATGGAGAAGGCTCCTTTCAGGTGATGTGCGCATATAAATTACCATGTTTTGGGCCAAAAGGCAAGCAGGAGGCATAGGATAAAACACACGCCCGGGCGGCGTGCAGACCGAGGAGGAGGAACGTTCATGGAAGAGAATATGATGACACCGGCTATGCCGGAGGAGGAGATGTGCTCCTGTGACCGGGAGACATTTGAGCGGGTGTGGCGGCGGGTGATGCCGGATGGGACCAACAGCCCGATTCAAATCGACCCCACCGCCGACGAGCAGGCCCGGGAACTGCGTCGGATACAGCCGGAGACGGAAACCGCGCCGGAAATGGGGCTTGCCTTACCCCGCCGGGAGGAGATGCAGCCGGGACATGACGTGGTATGTCTGGGCCACGGTTCACAGCAGTACGCAGAGCTGCTGAGAGAGATGATCGATGGGGAGACGGAGGATATGCGTACCTATCAGACCCTGGCCCGCAGGGCAGGGGGAAGCGGAAGTAAAATGCTGGGGGCCATGGCCGCCGACAAGCGCCGAAACACCAAACGGCTTGGCGCGGCCTATTTTCTCATCACCGGGGAGCGCTATCAGTCACCCAATATGAACGGTACCCGGCCGCCCATGGACCTGATGACCGGCCTGCGGGAGCAGTTCATTCAGGAGCAGCGGGGGGCGGCAGCCTATCAGGGGGCGGCCCAGGAGAGTAGCGACCCCTGCCTGCGCCAGCTGTATCAGGAGCTTGCCCGGGAGGCACAGGGCCACGCACGGATGATTCGCAACCTGCTGGAGCAGATGTGAAGGGCTGATGGAAACATACAAAAAAGAGAGTGTTTTTGGGCAGGTTGACCATTTCTTTTTCCAAAGGACTGTGATAGACTGCCGGTAAGCTGAAACGGCAGGAGGAAAAAGAAATGTTTGACATTCCCATGGACCTGAAATACCTTGAGGATTCTATCGTTGCCTATGAGCAGGAGCCCATCGAAAAGGGCAAGATCATGTTCTACGGCCACTCCCTGTTTACCCGCTGGGGTCATCCCAACTGGGGCTTCCGACGTCTGGAAGATGACATCCGCATGAAGGACGGCTCTCTGGCGGTGGTCAACCACGGCTTTGGCACCTCCACTACCGAGGAGCGGCTGTATTACTACGACCGCATGGTTCGCCCCTGGGAGCCCCGCGCTCTGGTGCTGGCCACCTGGGGCAACGACTCCATGTACGGCTACAGCCCCGAGCAGTCCATGCACGCTACCGCTCAGCTGCTGGCCTGGGCCTGCACGGACTTCCCCGGCATCAAGCTGTATCTGGTAGAGACCCACCCCACGCCCAAGGGCAAGAACGAGACCCTGCCCGACAGGTGGAACAACAAGCTGCGCGAGCGCACCAAAATTCGCGAGATGCTGAAGGTCTATGCTGATACCCACGAGGATACCACCCTTATCACCCTCTGGGATAAGCCCGAACTGTTTGAAGAGGGCCATGTGGGCGACTTCCGCCATGTGCGCGATGAATTGTTTATGGAGGACGGTGTCCACCCCAATCAGGCGGGTTACGACGTTCTCGGCCCCATCTTCCGGGAAGCGCTGGACGAACTGCTGTAAAGAACAAAAAAATTCCCTCTGCCCACAGGCAGAGGGAATTTTTTATTAGTGATTGAGGACCCGGACCCGGATCACGCCGGGAATGGCACGAATCTCATCGGACACCTGGTCGGTGATGCGGGTGTTCACATCCACCATGGTATAGGCGTAGTCCTTTTTGGACTTGTTGGTCATGTTCTCCACGTTGATGCCGTCGTCGGACAGGGTGGTCATGATGCTGTTCAGCATGGCGGGCACGTTCTTGTGGATAATGCACAGCCGGGACATACCGCTCCAGTCCTGGGACAGGTCGGGCAGATTGACGCTGTTGCGGATGTTGCCGTTGACCAGATAGTCCTCCAGCTCCCGTACCGCCATGACGGCGCAGTTTTCCTCACTCTCCGGGGTGGAGGCACCCAGATGGGGCAGAGCGATGACGTTTTTCGCTGTGGCAATCTTATCGTTGGGGAAGTCGGTGACATACTTGGCTACCCGGCCGGACTCCAGTGCGGCGATCATATCGTCATCGCATACCAGCTCGCCCCGAGCCAAATTGAGGATGCGCACGTTGCCCTTCATTTTGGAGATGGCTTCCTCGTTGATAAAGTCTTTGGTGGAGGGGAGGTAGGGGATGTGCAGAGTGATGTAGTCACACACCTTAAACAGCTCATTTACGTCCTTGACCACGTGTACGTGCCGGTCCAGACGCAGGGCGGAGTCCACGGAAAGATAGGGATCGTAGCCGTACACGTCCATGCCCAGCTTCAGGGAAGTCGGAGGCCAAGCGGTCTTAGGAAGACAACAT
>JAZSJB010000087.1:0-11108 GCA_045534105.1 Lawsonibacter sp.
CGTTCCTGCATTTTGAGAATGCATGCCAACGAGGCGGGGCCAAAATGTTGGTTGTGAAGGCATAATTTTTGACAATTATTATACAAGTAGGTGCATAATGGCGAAAACTGTCAATGGGAGACGAAAAACATTGACAGTGTAGGGTTTTCCACATTGTCCACAGGGTTTTCCACATTGTATTATGTCGACCTGGGTGTACGGCACATTCAAAAAATGGGTGACATAACGCCTGTCAAGGAGAAAAATAAGGTCGAAATCCACAAAAATATTTTTGCAGGATTGTATTCGCCGTGCTGGCGTTTGCCGGCGTGGCGGGAGGGGGCAGATGCCTATATGAATAGAAAAACTAACGATACGATCGCAGCCGTGGCTACTGGGCTTCCCGGGGCTATCGGCATTCTTCGCCTGTCCGGACCGCAGGCGGTAACCATTGCGGCCCAAGTGTTTCGGGCTGCGGACGGGAAAGTGCTGGACGAGCACTTGCCCCGAAAGATGGTCTACGGAAGCCTTCTTGACCTGGAGGGGCGGGTCATCGACCACATGGTGTGTACCTACAGCCTTGCTCCGGCCAGCTATACCGGGGAGAACACAGTGGAACTGCAATGCCATGGTTCGCCGCTGCTGCTTCAGATGGGGTTGGAAGCCCTGTTCGCTCTGGGAGCACGACAGGCCCTGCCCGGGGAATTCACCAAGCGGGCCTTTCTCAACGGACGGCTGGACCTGACACAGGCCGAGGCGGTGGTGGATCTGATCGATGCCCAGAGCCGGGAGGGGGTCCGCCAGTCCGCGGGTCAGCTGGCAGGTGCACTGAGCCGCCGGGTGGAGAGCATTTATTCCGACCTGGTGGACCTGATGGCACATTTCCACGCGGTGCTGGACTACCCGGACGAGGACATTGACCCGTTCCGGGAAGAACAGATGGCCGGGAGCATGGATCGGGCGGCGAGGGAGCTGGAAGCCCTGCTGGCCCCCCACCGCCGGGGCGAAAGTCTGGTGGGCGGCCTGCCCTGTGCCATTGTGGGCCGACCCAACGCGGGGAAATCCTCCCTGCTCAATGCCTTTGTGGGCTACGACCGGGCCATCGTCACGGACATTCCCGGCACCACCCGGGACACGGTGGAGGAGCGGGTACGGCTGGGCGGCGTGCTGCTGCGGCTGGTGGATACCGCCGGTCTGCGGGATAGTGCTGACCCCATCGAGCGCATGGGGGTGGAGCGCAGCCGGGCGGCCATGGAGAGGGCGGCCCTGATCCTGTTTCTGTGCGACCGATCCGTGCCCTTTACACGGGAGGATTTACAGCTTTTGGAGCAGGCCATGGCATGTGCCCCGACTATTCTGGTGTGGAACAAGAGCGACCTGCCCAGCGCCCAGGACACTTTGCTGACGATGCCAGAGGGTATGCCGATGGTGGAAGTCAGTGCAAAGACGGGACAGGGACTGGAACAGTTGGAAAAGGCGGTGGCAGAGATTGTTCCCCATGCGGGAGAGGGGGACTGCGGCGCCATGCTCACCAACGCGCGGCAGGCGGATGCGGCCCGACGGGCATTGGGCTCGGTGCGCCTGGCCCGGCAGGGGCTGGAGGCGGGCTATACCCCCGATGCGGTGCTGGTGGATGTGGAAAATGCCCTGTCCGCGCTGGGCGAGCTGACCGGCCGCAGTCTGCGGGAGGACATCACCGCCCGCATCTTTGAGCGCTTCTGCGTGGGGAAATGACCTTGCGTCCGGGGCGAAAATCATGTAGACTATAAGCTGAATTTTGTGTTTGGAGGCCCGAGCGTGGCAGGAAAGCGATTGCAAAAACGAAAGAAAAAACAGGGCGCAGCCCTGTTTGTTTCCCGACTGATACGGCTGGGCATGCTGGCAGTGCTGCTGGTATGTCTGTGGCTGGCAGTTCTTGGGGTGCGGGCCTGCGCCGACTGGCTGGGAACACTGCGGACGGAGACTCCGGCGGGGCAGGAGGCGCAAAGTGTGCCGGACGTATCCCTTCCGCCGGAGGAACCTTCGGCTTTTGCGGGTCTGAGCATCGACGGTGTGGTCACCATTGACCCCGGCCACGGAGGAAACGACCCGGGCTGTGGAAAGGAGGGGGCACTGGAAAAGGACATCGTGCTGCCCATCTCCATGGCGCTGAAGGATATGCTGGAGGATGCGGGAGTCACGGTGGTCATGACCCGTCAGACAGATGAAGGTGTCGGTCTGGATGAGCGGGCCAACATTGCCAACAATGCCGCCAGCGACCTGTTTGTCAGCATTCACTGCAACTCCTTTGAGGGGGAGGCCCGGGGGATGGACGTCTATTACCACAAGTCCCAACCGGCAAAAGAGCTGGCGCAGGTGGTACTGGATCAGGCGGCGGAGCTGGGTATCCGGACAAGGGAAGTGCAGAAAAACAACTATCAGGTGCTGTGGGACACGGATATGCCCGCAGTTCTGGTGGAAACGGGATTTTTGACCGACCCGGAGGATTGTGCCCTGCTGTGTGACCCGGAGTATCAGAAGACAGTGGCACAGGCCATCGCACAAGCGGTTCTGATGGGGCTGCAGGCAGAGCTGGCCTGAACGGAGGAACGACGAATGGGACATGAGATTTTTTTGCCTACACTGTCCTCTATGGAGTACGGAAATGTGTGGACGGGCAGCCGGAAAAACACCCGATGGCGCATTGTGCCCGCCGATGGAGAAATGGCGGCGGAGGTATGGCCGGGACCGCTGTGCTATGAGTGCAGCACGGTGACCCATACAGCCAGCTTCCCTATCAGTGAGGAGGGCATTGAACAGCTGCGCATGTGGCTGTTTGAGCGCTCGGAAGAATAAAAGAAAGCCCTCCGCCAAACGGCGGAGGGCTTTGCTTTGCGGTGTTTAGATGATGTTCAGCACCAGGGTCAGCACCAGCCAGGCGGCGCACACCCACTTGGTGCCCTTGGCCAGCTTAGCGTCCAGGCTCTTGGCCTTGTTCTTGGCCAGGAAGGTATCGGCGCCGCCGGCGATGGCACCGGACAGGCCGGCACTCTTGCCGGACTGGAGCATAACAACGGCCACGAGGATCAGGCACAGGACCACCTGAATAATGGTAAGAGCAAGCTGCATTGTTTCATCGTTCCTTTCAAATCCCCGGGGGGACAGTTCTTGTGTCAACGGGCAAATTGCCCGAACGTAGAGTGCATTATAACACGGACAAACGGGAAAAGCAAGCCCTTTGACACAATTTTGTGTTCTGTTTACAGAAAGAGGGGATAAATCAGCAGGACAGGGATTGCGTTTTTATAAAAAAAGCAGTATAATACCTCGTTACGAAATGTTTTGTGGATTTGAGGTCGATACCGATGAGAAACGAGAAATTGAGAAATGTCGCCATTATCGCACACGTCGATCATGGCAAGACTACGCTGGTTGACGGTCTGCTCAAGCAGTCCGGTGTCTACCGTGACAATCAGGCGGTGGAGGAGCGCGTGATGGACTCCAATGATCTGGAGCGGGAGCGCGGCATCACCATTACAGCCAAGAATACCGCCGTGCAGTACGGCGACATCAAGATCAACATCGTGGACACTCCGGGCCACGCCGACTTCGGCGGCGAGGTGGAGCGCATCCTGAAGATGGTCAACGGCGTCATCCTGCTGGTGGATGCCGCCGAGGGCCCCATGCCCCAGACTCGCTTTGTGCTGTCCAAGGCGCTGGAGCTGGGTCACAAGGTCATCGTGGTGGTCAACAAGATCGACCGCCCCGACCAGCGCATCCACGAGGTGATGGACGAGGTGCTGGAGCTGCTGTTGGACCTGAACGCCACCGACGAGCAGTTTGAGTCCCCCACCCTGTTCTGTTCCGGCCGGCAGGGGACAGCGTCCTATTCACCCGACGTGGCGGGTACGGACCTCAAACCCCTGTTTGACACCATCGTGGACTATATCCCCGCCCCCGAGGCGGATGCTGATGCGCCCTTCCAGATGCTGGTGTCTGCCATCGATTATAACGACTTTGTGGGTCGGATTGCCATTGGCCGCATCGAGCGGGGTACGGTGAAGCAGAATCAGGAGATCGCCGTGTGCAACTACCACCAGCCCGATGCTGCCCCCAAGAAGGCCAAGGCCACCGCCCTGTACCAGTACGACGGCCTGGCCAAGGTGCCCGTGACCGAGGCCACGGCGGGCAATATCATCGCCATGTCCGGCATCGGAGAGATCACCATTGGTGACACCATCTGCGTGCCCACCAACGTGGAGCCCATGGAGTTTGTTCAAATCTCCGCCCCCACCATCGAGATGACCTTCTCCGTCAACGATTCCCCCTTTGCCGGGCGGGAGGGTAAGTTCGTCACATCCCGCCAACTGCGTGAGCGCCTGTACCGGGAGACTATGAAGGACGTGTCCCTGCGTGTATCCGATACGGACAACACCGAGTCCTTCAATGTGGCGGGCAGAGGCGAGATGTCCCTGTCCATCCTCATCGAGACTATGCGCCGTGAGGGCTACGAGCTGCAGGTATCTCCCCCCCGCGTGCTCTATAAGGAGATCGACGGCGTTCAGTGCGAGCCTATCGAGCGGCTGGTGGTGGACGTGCCCGCCGACTGTATCGGCGCGGTCATTGAGAAGATCGGCGGCCGCAAGGGCGACCTGCTGGATATGACCCCCGTGGGTGAGCGGATGAAGGCCCAGTTCCTGGTCCCCTCCCGCGGCCTGTTCGGCTACCGCAACGAATTTTTGACCGACACCAAGGGCGAGGGCATCATGGCCAGCGTCTTTGAGGAATATGCCCCTCTTAAGGGCGAGATCCAGCGCCGGGGCACCGGATCTCTGGTGGCCTTTGAGACCGGTGAGGCGGTCACCTACGGTCTGTTTAACGCCCAGGAGCGCGGCGCCCTGTTCATCGGCGCGGGCACCCCTGTTTATGCGGGCATGATCGTGGGCGTGTCCCCCAAGCAGGAGGACATCTCCGTCAATGTGTGCAAGAAAAAGCAGCTGACCAACATGCGTGCCTCCGGATCGGATGAGGCCCTGCGTCTGGTCACTCCCCGGCAAATGAGCCTGGAGCAGTGCCTGGAATTCCTGGCCGATGACGAGCTGCTGGAGTGCACCCCGGAAAACCTGCGTCTGCGTAAGCGGCTGCTGGACCACAGTGCCCGCATGCGCGAGGCCTCCAAGAAAAAGGGATAATAAATCAAACGGCCGGGGCGCGTTCTTCAGAACGCGCCCCGGCCGTTTTGTCGTCAGAGCAGGAACAGCCCTGCAGCCCAGAAGAGGGAGGCAACGGCAGCGCCCACGGCGCCCCAGGCGGCGGGGGAAAGGCGGGCAGCTGCCCGGCCCACAATGGTGTTTTTGCGCAGATAACCGTCCGCGGCCTGACGGGCCTGGCGGATGACCTGCTCCGGAGTGACCCCGGGGGAGGAGGAAAAGGCGTCCTCCCGCAGCAGGAAGATGGCCTGATCGAACAGCTTTGGATCGGGAGATTTGACAACAATGACCTGACGGTTGATGCCCTTGACCATGTACACGACACTTCCTTTCTGCTTTATTGTGTCCGATACAGGCTGGGTATATTCTCCTCAAGCTTCCCGTAGAATAGGGCGGGGAAAGGGGAGATGTAATTGGAACCGGAACGCAGGCGGCTGGTTGTGGAGCTGGCGGTGGTATTTGCCGTGAACATTGCGGTGATCCTGTTGGCGCAGAGGATATAAAAAGACCTCTTCCGGACGGAAGAGGTCTTTGTCATCGTATCAGTCGGTGACGTAAGCCAGCAGAGCGATCTGACGAGCACGCTTGATGGCCTCGGTCAGCTGACGCTGATGCATGGCGCAGGTGCCGGTGGTACGGCGGGGCAGGATCTTGGAGCGCTCGGACACATAGCGGCGCAGCTTGGCGGCGTCCTTGTAATCGATGCACTCGACCTTGTCCACGCAGAAAGCGCACACCTTGCGGCGCTTACGGCCGCGGGGGGCGCGGTTATCACGTTCCATAGACATGGGAAAACCTCCTTTTCAAGACCATAATGGTCAAAGATGAAGCGCTTATGCGCTTGGAATCAGAACGGGAGCTCGCCGTCGTCGTCAGACAGCTCGGCGAACTGGTTGCCCTCGGCAGGGGCGGAGTAGCCGGAGGGAGCGGCGTTGTAAGCGGGAGCAGAATAGCCGCCGACATCACCCTCGCGCCGGGAGTCTCCGAAATAGACATTGTCGGCGACCACTTCGGCGGAGCGGCGCTTGTTGCCGTCCTTGTCGGTCCATTCGCGAATCTGCAGGCGACCCTCCACCACAGCCATGCGGCCCTTGGTAAAGAAACGGCTGACAAATTCGCCGGTCTGGCGCCAGGCCACCACATCGATAAAATCGGTGGTGCGCTCACCGGTGGCCTTGTCCTTGAAATCCCGGTCAACGGCCAGGGTAAAGGAAGCCACGGGTGTGCCGGTCTGAGTGCGCCGGAGTTCTGGGTCGCGGGTCAGGCGACCCATGATGAAGATCTTGTTGAGCATTGACTGCCTCCTTACTGCTCGTCCTTGCAGACGATCATGGAGCGCATCACGCCGTCGGTGATACGGAACACGCGGTCCAGCTCAGCGGGGATCGCGGCGGCGGCGTTGAAGGTCATCAGCACGTAGTAGCCCTCCATCAGGTCGTTGATGGGATAGGCCAGACGGCGCTTGCCCCACTCGTCGATCTCGGAGACAGTGCCGTTGGCCTCTACCACACCCTTGAACTTGGCGATCAGAGAAGCGATCGCCTCTTCGCTCAGGGAGGGGTCGAGGATGTAGACAGCCTCGTAGTTTGCAGTGATCTTTGCCATTTTACTTTGCACCTCCTTATGGACATATGGCCTTACGCCTTTGCGCAAGGCAAGGAAATATACCCGTTTCGATAGAGACAGGCCTAATTATTATAACGAAATAAACGAGCTTGTCAAGAGGTTTTGCCTGCCGAAGAAGCAAAAAACGCACAAATTTCTTTCTGCAAGGGCTATCGCAGGGCGAAAGGTGCATATAATAGGGGCGAGAGAGGGAAGGGCAAGGGCCCTTTCCGGGAGGACAGAGCCCGGCCAGGCCGGAGCAAGGAAACGGAGGGGTCATTTGTGATCGAGCTATCCTTTGACGTGATGCAAAGCTGCGCTATCGCAGCGGCGGTGGTTCTGATCGGCAGGTCCATCGTAAAACGGGTCAAATTCTTTCAGACATACTGCATACCCGGGGTCATTGTATGTGGACTGATCATCAGTCTTGTGCTGGGATTGCTGCGCAGTGCGGACGTTCTGATCGTGAACTGGGACGTGGGCGTGCTGAAGGAGTGGTTCATGGACATCTTCTTCACCGGCGTGGGTCTGACGGCCAGCTGGAAGCTCATTAAAAAGGGTGGGGCGAAACTTTGCTTTGGTATCGCAGTTACCATCTGCGGCCTGATCGTGGCTCAGAACGTAGTGGGTATCCTGCTGGCGGTGCCCTTGGGCATGCACCCGCTGCACGGAATTGGCCTGGGGTCTCTGTCACTTATGGGCGGTGTGGGCACTTCCGGTGCTATCGCGCCCATGTATGAGGAACTGGGGGCGGAAAACGCCGTGGTCATCAGCGTGATGGGCGCCACCTTCGGCATGATCTTCGCCAGCCTCGTGGGTGGACCTGTGGCCCGGGCGCTCATCAAAAAGCATAATCTGTCCGGCAACAAGGATGAGGTGGATGCCAGCACCCTAAAGGACAACACCGTCACCCCTCTGAACGTCAAGACGCTCATGGGCAGCGTGGCCCTGATCATCATCTCCGCCGGTCTTGGCTCCTATATTGCCATTCTGGCAGGCAATGTGCCCTATATCGAGTTCCCCTACTTCATCGGCTGTATGCTGGGCGGCGTTATTATCCGCAACATTTTGGACCACACCAATTATAACTTCCGGGAGGAAGAGGTGGAGACCTTTGGCTCCATTTGCCTGGACTTGTTCCTTGCCATGACCATGATGACCATCGACGTGACCAAGCTGGCCAGCGTGTTCGGACCCTTTGTCATCATTCTGGCGGCCCAGGTGATCCTGATGATCTTGTGGGCCTATTTCGTCACTTACAATACCTGTGGCCGCAACTACGATGCGGCGGTCATGGCCGCCGGTCATATCGGCATGGGTCTTGGCTCCGGCCCCAACACCATGGCCAATGAGCGGGCGGTTATCGCCGAGTACGGTCCCTCCAACGTGGCGTGGGTCATCTTCCCGCCCTTTGCTCTGATCGTGCTGGATATTGTCAACCCCATTCTGTGCTCGCTGATTGCGCCCTGGATCGCAAGCTTTGCGTAAAAAGAAGCGTGCAGCCGCCGGAGCGTGACAACAAAAGGACGGCCCGCCATTGGCGGGCCGTCCTTTTGTGCGCTTATTGGGGAAGAGTCAGGTCGCCTTCCTTGATCCAGCCCAGCTTGCGGAACAACTGGCCAAAGGTCCAGCACAGGACGGCGGGCAGAACGAAGCAGATCAGCGCCATGCCAAGCCAGTCAAAGGCGGTAGGCGCGATGGCGAGGGCGCCCTTGGCGGCGGCATCCGCGCCGGGGGTCAGCCAGCCCGTCCATACGCCGATGGGTCCGCACAGACCGCAGGTGCCCATGCCGGAGTTAATGGGGGCGCCGTTCATCTGCAGCTTGAAGAAACAGGTGGCAATGGGGCCGGTAATGGCGGAGGTGAGGATGGGGGGCAGCCAGCACAGGGGGTGGCGGACCAGATTGGGCATCTGCAGCATGGAGGTGCCAAGACCCTGGCTTACCAGACCGCCCCAGCGGTTTTCCTTAAAGGACATGACAGCGAAGCCTACCATGTGGGCGCAGCAGCCCGCCACGGCGGCACCGCCGGCGATGCCTGTCAGGGTCAGCACCTGACAGATGGCGGCGGAGGAGATGGGCAGGGTCAGGGCGATGCCCACCAGCACGGACACGGCGATGCCCATCCAGAAGGGCTGCAGGGTGGTGGCCTTGTCGATCATGGTGCCGAACGCGGAGGCAGCCACGCCGATGGGAGGCGCGATGAGTTTGGCGAGAGAAACGCCTACCAGAATGGTCACGCCGGGGGTGACCAGAATGTCCACCTTGGTCTCCTTGGACACGGCCTTGCCGCACTCGGCGGCGATGATGGCGATGACCAGTACGGCCAGCGGACCGCCCGCCCCGCCCTCGGCATTGGCGGCCCAGCCCACAGCGGCCAGAGAGAACAGCACCATGGGGTCGGCCTTCAGGGCGTAGCCGATGGCAACGGCCATAGCCGGGCCGGAGACAGCCATAGCGTAAGTGCCAATATCAATCAGGTACTGGATGGACAGCTGCTGGCCCAGCGTCTTGATAATCGTGCCGATGAGCAGGGAGCAGAACAGACCCTGTGCCATGGCGCCCAGAGCATCGATGCCGTAGCGCTTGGCGGAGAACTCAATGTTTTTGCGTTTCAGAAATTCTTTCATAAGTACAGATCACTTCTCTTTAAATGGAATGGTGGACACCTGTCAAGACAGGTGTCCACCACATTGTAGCAAACTTTTTTGAATTGTCAAGTATTAATCTTCCAGTAGCACGCCCAGTTCCCGCAGGGCGGTCTGCACCCGGGCGAAAGCCCCTTCGTCGGGGCACAGGACGGAGTGCAGGTGGATGCCCTCGGTAAGCAGGGACAGGGGGGCGGCGGCCTCCTCGCGGCAGCGGTCGATAAACTGCCCCACCTCATAGCGGTTGGACAGGTTCAGCGGCCCGGTGAGTTGGCCGTAAATGGGGTGATCCACGATCACGTCCAGCACGGTGCAGCCCTGATCCACCATGGCATACAGCTCCGATTCCATCTCCGCGGCGGTGTGGCGGCAGGCGAGAGTGCGCTTTACCCCAACCGTGGAGCGGGGGACGATATAACCTCTGGGGGTGGCGGTGATGTCCGACCCTGCTGCCCGCAGCAGGGCAATGTCGCCCACAATGATCTGGCGGCTGACGGAAAACTCCTTGGCCAGAGCGGTGGCACTGACGGGGGTGTTTGCCTGTGCCAGCGCCCGGGCAATGGCGTTTCTTCTCTTCTGTGCGTCCAAGAGGGTCACTTCCTTTGTCAAGATGAATGTCATGACGGTAGTATAGCACAGGAGAAAATCGGTTGCAAACCTTGACTTTTCCTGTTCGGTATTTATATAATAAAAGTTACTGAATTTCCCTGTGACAAACATTCTGTTTATAAAGGACTGAAACGATATGGCAAAGGATACCAATAAAAAGCAGGTGGAGCAGATCACCGACATGGAGGTGGACTTCACCCAGTGGTACACCGACGTGTGCAAAAAGGCGGAACTGATCGACTATTCCTCCATCAAGGGCATGTTCATCTACCGTCCCTATGGCTACGCCATCTGGGAGAACATCCAGCGTACCCTGGACGATATGTTTAAGAAGACGGGACATGAGAACGTGTCCATGCCCATGCTCATCCCCGAGTCCCTGCTCCAGAAGGAGAAGGACCACGTGGAGGGCTTTGCTCCCGAGTGCGCCTGGGTCACCTACGGCGGCAGCGAGAAGCTGGAGGAGCGCTACTGCATCCGCCCCACCTCCGAGACCCTGTTCTGTGAGCACTTCAAGAACATCATCCACTCTCACCGCGACCTGCCCAAGAAGTATAACCAGTGGTGCTCCGTGCTGCGCTGGGAAAAGACTTCCCGTCCCTTCCTGCGCCACCGTGAGTTCCTGTGGCAAGAGGGGCACACCATGCACGCCACCGAGGAGGAGGCCCGTCAGGAGACCGAGCAGATGCTCAACATCTATGCCGACTTCCTTGAGAATGTGCTGGCCATGCCCGTGGTCAAGGGCCGCAAGACCGACAAGGAGAAGTTCAACGGCGCGGAGGAGACCTACACCGTGGAGTGCATGATGCACGACAAGAAGGCTCTCCAGTCCGGCACCTCCCACTACTTCGGCGACGGCTTTGCAAAGGCCTTTGACATTACCTACACCGGGAAGGACAATACCCTGCATTACCCCCACCAGACCAGCTGGGGCGTGTCTACCCGTATGATCGGCGGTATCATCATGACCCACGGCGACAACAATGGTCTGGTGCTGCCCCCCCGCATCGCCCCCATTCAGGCCATGGTCATCCCCGTGGCCCAGCATAAGGAGGGTGTGCTGGACGCCGCCCGTGACC
>JAZSJB010000091.1:0-5805 GCA_045534105.1 Lawsonibacter sp.
TGTTATCACGCCTCACCTATGCGCGACGGCTGGCTTCCCTGCAATTCGGAATACAAACAGCAAGCAGGCTTGCTTGGTTTGCATTCCTCACTCCGGTCCATCCAGCCTGCGCATGACGGCTCGGACGCTTACAGTTATCACGCCTCGCCTGTTCGCGACGCACGGTTTCCCTCCGTCTCGGAACACAAACAGCAAATGGAATTTGCTTGGTTTGTATTCCTCTCTTCAGTCCATCCGTGCTGCTCACAACGGCTCAGACGCTTAGTCCTGATTGGCAGCGTTGATGATCTGCAGGAAGTCGGGCACCTTCAGCGCGGCGCCGCCGATCAGACCGCCGTCCGCCCCATCCGACCTAGGTCGGATGGGAACCCGCAGGGATTTAAATCCTCGGGCGAAATGAATTCGCCCTGCGGAATTCTTCGCTGCGCTTCGAATTGCGCGCCATGCGGCGCGGCTCGCATTCGCTCGCCCGACGTGGACGGCGGTTGCGAATTAGTCCTGATTGGCAGCGTTGATGATCTGCAGGAAGTCGGGCACCTTCAGCGCGGCGCCGCCGATCAGGCCGCCGTCCACGTCGGGCTGGGCCAGCAGCTCAGCGGCGTTCTTGGCGTTCATGGAGCCACCGTACTGGACGGTGACGGCGCGGGCCACACGGGCACCGAACTCCTTGCGGATGACGGCGCGGATGGTCTGGCAAACCTCACCGGCCTGCTCGGCAGTGGCGGTCTTGCCGGTGCCGATAGCCCACAGGGGCTCGTAGGCGATGACGATCTTGCGCACCTGGGAGGCATCCAGACCGGCCAGAGCACACTTGACCTGATAGGTGATCAGCTCGGAGGTGACGCCCAGCTCACGCTGCTCCAGGCTTTCGCCCACGCAGATGATGGGGTGCAGGCCGGCTTCCAGTGCGGCCTTGACCTTCTTGTTGACGGTGAAGTCGGTCTCGTTGTAGTACTCACGGCGCTCGGAGTGGCCGATGATAACGTACTTCACGCCCACTTCCTTGAGCATGTTGGCAGACACTTCGCCGGTGAAGGCACCGTGATCCTCAAAGTGCAGGTTCTCCGCGCCGATAGCCACGCGGGTGTCCTTGAACAGACGCACGGCAGCGGGGATATTCACATAGGGAACACACAGCACGACTTCGCACCACTTGTGCTTGCCCAGCTGAGCCTTGATCTCCTCAGCAAAGGCCTTGGTTTCAGACAGGGTCTTGTTCATCTTCCAGTTGCCGGCGATGATAGTCTTACGGTATTTACGATTCATTGGGAAGGACTTCCTTTCTATGGCCTGCAAAGGCCTTCTATATGGAACCGACCAGAGGCCGGATTATGATTTGTTCGTACGGGGTTGCAGTATCAAGTTCCACCTGTTCGCGGTGGTTTCGCTCTTACTTATCGAGCAGGCAAGCCACACCGGGCAGTTCCTTGCCTTCCATAAACTCCAGAGAGGCGCCGCCGCCGGTGGAGATGTGGGTCATCTTATCGGCATAGCCCAGCTGCTGCACGGCAGCCGCGCTGTCGCCGCCACCGATGATGGTAATGGCATCGGTCTTGCTCAGGGCCTCGGCCCCGGCCTCGGTACCCTTGGCAAAGGTAGCGAACTCAAACACGCCCATGGGACCGTTCCAGATCACGGTACCGGCATCCTTCACGGCGTCGCAGTACAGCTGGATGGTCTTGGGACCAATGTCCATGCCCTCCCAACCGTCGGGGATCTGGCCGGCGTCCACGGTCAGGATATTGGCGTCGGGACCGAACTTGTCACCGCAGACGGTGTCCACGGGGAGCAGCAGCTTAACGCCCTTTTCGGCGGCCTTTTTGACCATCTCGTTGGCATAGTCCTGCCAGTCGGCCTCAAACAGGGAGTTGCCGATCTTACCGCCCTGAGCGGCAGAGAAGGTGTAGGCCATGCCGCCGCCGATGATGACGGTGTCGGCGATCTCCAGCAGGTTGTTAATCACGCCGATCTTGGAGCTGACCTTGGAGCCGCCCAGAATGGCCACTAGAGGACGCTTGGGAGCGGCCAGAGCGCCGCCGATGAAGTCCAGCTCCTTCTGGATCAGGAAGCCGGAGACAGCAGGCAGATACTCGGCCACGCCGGCGGTGGAGGCGTGGGCGCGGTGGACGGCGCCGAAAGCGTCGGACACGTAAATCTCAGCCATGTCGGCCATGGCCTTGGCCAGCTTGGGATCGTTTTTAGTCTCACCCTTTTCAAAACGGGTGTTTTCCAGCAGCATGATCTGACCGGGCTGCAGAGCAGCCGCTTTGGCCTGGGCTTCAGGGCCGGCCACATCGGCAGCCAGGGCCACGTCCATGCCCAGCAGCTCGCTCAGGCGGGCGGCGACGGGCTTCAGGGACAGCTCAGCCAGGGACTTCTTCCACTTTTCCTCAGTGAGGGTGGCGGGGTCCTTACCCTTTTCAGTCTGCTTCTTCACATAGGTCTCAAAGGTGGCCGCGGGCTTGCCCATGTGGGAGCAGGCGATGACGGCGGCACCCTGCTCCAGCAGGTACTGGATGGTAGGCAGGGCGGCGCGGATGCGCTTGTCATCGGTGATGACGCCGCTGCCATCCTTGGCCATGGGCACGTTGAAGTCGCAGCGCAGCAGGACTTTCTTACCCTTCACGTCCATGTCTTTGACAGTCTTTTTGTTGTAATTCATTTATTATTATAGACTCCTTTCATTAAAACGTAGGGGGGATCTATGGAGTTATTTGGCCATCTCGCCCGTGCTGGACAGATGTGGAAAGTCCAGCTGACGCAAAGCCTCATAAGTGAGTACGGCCACGGAGTTGGCCAGGTTCAGACTGCGGGCATCCTCCCGCATGGGGATGCGGATACACCGGTCGTAATAGGCCTGACGCAGATGGGCAGGCAGACCGGCTGTCTCCTTTCCGAAGAAGAGGAAACAGTTATCGCGAAAGGCTGCTTTGGTGTAATCCTGAGGGGCCTTGGTGGTGGCCAGCCAAAGGTCAGGGGCGGGGTGGACCGAAAAAAAGTGATCCAAATCGTCGTAGACCTGCAAGTCCACCATGGGCCAGTAGTCCAGACCGGCCCGCTTTACGGCTTTTTCACTGATATCAAAGCCCAGCGGACGGATCAGGTGCAGACGACTGCGCGTGGCCGCGCAGGTGCGGGCAATATTGCCGCAATTCTGCGGAATCTCCGGCTCTACCAGCACGATGTTCAGCACACAAACGCCACCTTTCCAACCAGTTTACCATTGTATTCCAAGAACAAGTAAATTTCAACTGTGAAATAGGCGAAAATAGCGCAAAATATCAGCGTCGAGTGCAGAAATATTACATAAACAGAGAAAAAAAGAATAAATCAGAAAAAATCGGCCGAAAATGTCGCCGCTAAGCGGACAAGCGCGCACAAAGCGTCCCCATTATTATATCCCTGTATGCTGGGATAAAGTCACCGTGCAGCGAGAAATACGGCAGGCAGAAGATAAATTGGGACCTATCCACACACAAAAAGGCTGACGGAAAAACCGTCAGCCTTTTGTTCAGTCTTTTTTCATCAGCAGATACATGACCGCCTTCTGGGCGTGCAGGCGGTTTTCCGCCTCGTCAAAGATCTCCACAGCGTGCTCCTCGAACACGTCGGCGGTAATCTCCTCGCCTCGGTGGGCGGGCAGGCAGTGCTGCACCATGCAGCCGGGATTGGTCACCTTCATCAGTTCCGCATCCACGCAGTAGATGCCGGCGAAGGCCTTTTCCCGCTCAGCCTTCTCCCCCTCCTGCCCCATGGAGGCCCACACATCGGTGAGCACCACATCGGCATTGACGGCGGCATCGGCAGGCTTGCGGCACAGGGTAAACTTGAAGCTGGGGTCGCTGGCGGCGAAAGCCAGAACTTCGGGATCGGGATCGTAGCCCTCAGGGCAGGCCACGGCGACCTCCATGCCGCACTTCAGACCGCCCACGATCAGGGAGTTGGCCATGTTGTTGCCGTCACCGATGTAGCACATCTTCAGACCGGACAGCTTGGCCTTGTGTTCCCGAATGGTCATCAGGTCGGCCAGCACCTGACAGGGGTGATAGGAATCGGTCAGACCATTGATAACGGGAATATCAGCATACTCGGCCAGCTTCTCCACCGTCTCCTGTGCGAAGGTACGGATCATAATGCCGTCGCAGTAACGGGACAGGACCCGGGCAGTGTCCTCGATGGGCTCACCGCGGCCGATCTGGCTGTCCTTGCCGGACAGGAACAGGGCGTGACCGCCCAGCTGGAACATGCCAGTCTCAAAGGACACGCGGGTGCGGGTGGAGTTCTTTTCAAAAATCATGGCAAGGGTCATGCCCTTGAGATAATCGTGCTGGATGCCGTGCTTCTGGTTGTATTTCAGCTGGTCGGCAGTGTCCAGGATCTCCAGAATTTCCTCACCGGACAGATCCAGCAGTTTCAGCAGGTCTTTTTTCATAACTTCCAACTCCTAACTTCAGGAAAGCGCAGCTTTCATAATGGCCACACCCTTGTCCATCTCCTCTTTGGTGATGGTCAGGGGGGGCAGCAGACGCAGGCCCGGCCCGGCGGTCAGGCACAGAAGGCCGTTTTTGATGAGCAGGGCAGCCAGTTCCTTGTTGGTCCTGTCACCCTTGACCTCGATGCCGATCATCAGGCCCATGCCCCGGGTCTTACCCAGACAGGGCAGGTCCAGCGCCTCGATCTGCTGACGCAGATACTCGCCCTTTTCCTTCACCTGTGCCAGCATATCCTCGTCCAGTTTCTCCAGCACAACACCGGCGGCGGCGGCAGCGATGGGGTTGCCGCCGAAGGTGGTGGCGTGGGTGGCAGGTGTGAATACCCCGGCACACTTCTCGTTTGCCATGATGCCGCCGAAAGGCAGACCGCCGGCAATACCCTTGGCAAAGGACACCACGTCAGGCACGATGCCGTACTGCTGGAAGGCAAACAGGGAACCGGTGCGGCCCACGCCGGTCTGCACCTCGTCAATGAGGAGCAGCCAGTCCCGCTCCGTGCACAGCTTGGCCACGTTCTGGACAAATTCCTTGTCCAGAGGGAGCACGCCTCCCTCACCCTGCACCAGCTCCATCATCACCGCGCACACGTCATGGCCGGCCACACTCTCCAGCGAGTCCATGTCGTTGGCATCCGCATGGCGGAAGCCCTCGGTAAAGGGGAAGAAATAGTTGTGGAACACATCCTGTCCGGTGGCGGCCAGGGTAGTGATGGTGCGGCCATGGAAAGACTTGTTCAGCGTAATGACCGTCCCGCGGCCCTTGCCGTACTTGTCAAAGGAGTACTTGCGGGCCAGTTTGATCATGCCCTCGTTGCTCTCCGCACCGGAGTTGGCAAAGAACACGTTGGACATACCGGTGCGCTTGCACAGCTGCTCCGCCACATTGATATAAGGCTCGGAATAGAACAGGTTGGAGATGTGGCCCAGTTTCAGAGCCTGATCATAAATGGCTTTCGCCCAGTCCTCATCACCGTAGCCCAGACAGCACACGCCGATACCGGAGGTGAAGTCGATATACTCCTTGCCCTCCACATCCCAAAGGGTCGCCCCCTTGCCGTGGTCGATAGCCACATCAAAGCGGCCGTAAGACTGTACCACATACTCGTGGTCTGTGGCTTTCAGCAGTTCAAATTCCATGATTGCCCTCCGTTCCGTGGAGCATAGTGCCAATACCGGCATTGGTCAGAAGCTCAATCAAAATGGAGTGAGGTACCCGACCGTCGATGATAACGGCGCTCTTCACGCGCGGCCGGACAGAAACGACACGACCAACAATCAAGGAACTCATTCCGCCGGATATAATCCCGTCGGCC
>JAZSJB010000114.1:0-5078 GCA_045534105.1 Lawsonibacter sp.
AGGGGAAGGAGGCGGCGGTGTCCCGGCTGGACACGCCGGTGAGCACCATAACCCGGTGTTTTTCGCACTCGATGCCGCCCTGAATGTCCGTGTCCATGCGGTCGCCGATCATGGCGGCATCCTGGGAATGGACGCCAAGCAGGTCAAGGCCGGTACGCATCATCAGGGGGTTTGGTTTGCCCACATAGTAGGCGTTCTTGCCCGAGGCCAGCTCCACCGGGGCTACCAGCGCCCGGCAGGCGGGGATGATGACACCGTTGTCCATGGGAGCCGTCAGGTCGTAGTTGGTGCCGATGAGCCGGGCACCCTGGCTTACCAGCTTGACTGCCTTGCAGATATTGTCATAAGTATAGGAAGAAGTCTCTCCGATGACCACATAGTCCGGGGCAACGTCGTCCAGCGTCAGCCCTTTTTCGTACAGGGCGTGGGTCAGGCCGGGGTCACCGATGGCGAACACCTTGGCCCCCGGGGTCTGGTTGGCGATGAAGCTGGCGGTAGCCAGACTACTGGTGTAAAAGTGGCTTTCGTCCACCTCAAGGCCCATACGGGCCAGTTTGTCCCGCAGTTCCCGGGGTGTCTTGCCGCTGTTGTTGGTCAGAAACAGGAACTGCTTTCCTTCCCGGTACAGCCACTCCACAAACTCCTGCACTCCGGGCAGAAGCTGGTTTCCGTGGTAGATGACACCGTCCATATCGCATATAAAGCCTTTTTTTGCTAAAAGTTTTTCCATAGAACATCCCTCACTTTTCTGTCGCTCTCATTTTACCACGGCGGGCCGGGCAGGGAAAGCAAATTTTTATAAAGACTGTGAAAAGATTGTATCCCCGGCGCATCCTGTGGTAAAATGTCGGTACCATGATTTAAAAGCGAGGCTGACCTATGCACCACATGATCACCCTTCCAAACGGCGTGCGCATCCTTGCCCAGCCTGTCCCTGCCGTGCGCACCGCGGCCATCGGCGTGTTTGTCGGTACGGGCTCCCGGCACGAGACCGCCGCCCAGAGCGGCGCGGCCCATTTTCTGGAGCACATGGCGTTCAAAAGCACGGAAAACCGCACCACCGACCAGCTGGCCCGGCAGATCGATGCCGTGGGCGGACAGATGAACGCCTACACCACCAAGGAGTCTACCTGCTTCTATGCCCGGTGTCTGGATACCCATCTGGAGCGAGTCATCGACCTTTTGTGCGACATGCTCTTTCACTCCGCCTTCCGGCAGGAGGAGGTGGACACAGAACGGGGGGTTATTCTGGAGGAAATCGGCATGTACAAGGACACACCGGAAGATCTGGTGGCCGAGCGCCTGTCCGCCGCCGTTTATAAAGGGAACTCCCTGGCCCGGCCCATTCTGGGCACCAAAAAGACGCTGGACACCATGACGGGAGACTGGCTTCGGGACTACCGCCGCACGCACTACCGCCCCGACCGGGTGGTGGTGTCTCTGGCGGGAAGCTTTACGGATGCCGACGTGGAAGAGCTGAAAAAACGGTTTTCCGTCCTGTCCGGCCCGCCCTCGACCGCTATTCAGCCTGCGGTATACCAAAGTGCAGTTACCACCCGCCGCAAGGCCATCGAGCAGAACCACCTGATCCTGGCGTTTCCCTCCCTGTCCTATCTGGATGAGGGGCGATACGCCATGCACCTGCTGTCCTCCATTCTGGGCGGCGGCGCGTCCTCGCGCCTGTTTCAGGAGGTGAGGGAAAAGCGGGGCCTTTGTTACACCGTATATTCCTACATCGCCGACCACGAGGACACGGGGCTTTTGGGTCTGTATACCGCCCTGTCTCCGAACACGGAGCGTCAGGCGCTGGACACCCTGTGTCAGGTGGCGGCTGATCTTGCAGAACACGGCCCGGAGCAGGAGGAGCTGGACCGGGCGAGGGAGCAGGCCAAGGCCAACATCCTTATGAGTCTGGAGTCCACCCAGTCCCGTATGAGCCATATGGGCACGGCCATGCTCCTGCGCGGCAGGGTTTCCGGCCCCGATGACATCATCCGTGCCTATGACGCGGTCACCCCTGACCAGCTTCGGGAGCTGGCCAGGCGCGTCTTTGATTTTGGCCGGGCCTCCCTGTCCGCCGTGGGCAAGGTGGGTGCGGCGGAGGATTACCGGGCCGCAATCAACCGATTCCAATAAACAAACGAACGCCCCGCCATCGGCGGGGCGTTCGTTTATGACCAGAGTCCGATGTTGAAGGCGATCATGGCCGCATTGAAAAAGTCGATGAACAGGCTTCCTACCATAGGGATAGCGAAGTAGGCAATGGGGGAGGGACCGTACTTTTTGGACACCACCTGCATGTTGGCCATAGCATTGGAGGTGGCACCCATGCCAAAGCCGATGAAGCCGGCGGTCATCACCGCCGCATCGTAGTCCTTTCCCATGACCCGGAACACGATGAAATAGGCAAACAGGTACATGAGGACCACTTGGGCGGCCAGGCAAACGATCATGGGCAGGGCCAAGTCCACCAACTGCCACAGCTTCAGTCCCGCCAGAGCCATGGACAGGAAGATGGACAGGAACATATTCCCAAAGGAGTCGATCTCCTGGGCGGGGAACTCCATCTTCCCTGCATCCATTACGTTGCGGATGACCACAGCCACAACCATGGCCCCAATGTAGCCCGGGAAGCTGAAGCCGCACAGCTGGGTCAGCCAGGTGCTGACCTGGTTGCCGATGCCTACACCCAGCAGGATGATCATGAAGCCCTTAATGAGGCGGCCGCTGTCAGTGGTCAGGGTCTCGTCCTCGGACACACTGCCGTTATCCTCGGAGTTTTTGCTCCTCAGGCCATGCCGGTTGATCAGCATTCGGGCGGTAGGACCACCCATAAGAGAGCCGGACACCAGACCAAAGGTGGCCGCAGCGATACTCACCGCTTTGGCCCCGGCGGCCCCTGCCGTCTCCAGATCCGGGCCGATGCCCGCCGCCGTCCCCGGACCGCCGATCAGGGCGATGGAACCGCAGCCGATGCCGTACAGGGGATTTTTGCCCATGAGGGCCATGATGGCCCCACCCATGCCGTTTTGCAGAACGATCATCGCGATGCCCAAAAGCAACAGTAGGATGACAGCTCTGCCCCCCTTGAACAGCTGGGGAATGCTGACCGTAAAGCCTACGGTGCAGAAAAACAGCACCATAAACACGGTCTCCAGGGTATTGTCGAACTGGATGACTGCCACCCCCATGGCGTACAGGAGGGTGTTGACCAGGGCGAAGCACAGCCCGCCCACCAGCGGCGCGGGGATACAGAAGCGGTTGAGCAGTCCAATTTTGCGGGTAAGTATGGTTCCCAGCCAGAACATAGCCGCACCCAGGGCTACTGCGTGGTACATATTGAGATTGATTTCCAGCATTCGTGTGCACTCCTCTCGGCGTGATTGCAAGTCTGCTGGAATATTCTATGCAGCTGGGTGGGGAGTATATGACCGGGATGTCCAACAGGTAAAAGGAAACCGCACCGGATAACATCCGGTGCGGTTTTGACTGATTTTGTCGGAGACCGCCCGCTTCTTTTAGGCCAGCGCAGCGGTGATAATGGCCATGGAGTAGACCTCCAGCGCGTTGCAGCCGCGGGACAGGTCGTTGATGGGGGCGTTCAGGCCCAGCAGGATGGGGCCGTAGGCATCAAAGTTGCCCAGACGCTGGGCGATCTTGTAGCCGATGTTGCCGGCGTTGATGTCGGGGAAGATGAAGGTGTTAGCGTAGCCGGCCACCTGGGAGCCGGGGAACTTCAGCTGACCCACGGTGGGGGAAACGGCAGCGTCGAACTGCATCTCACCGTCCACAGGGATGTCGGGCATGGCCTCCTTGGCCTTGGCGCAGGCGTTGCGCATCTTGTCCACGTCGTCGCCCTTGCCGGAACCCTTGGTGGAGTAGCTCAGGAAGGCCACCTTGGGGTCCACGCCGAAGGTCTTGGCGCACTTGGCGGTCTCCACGGCGATCTCAACCAGCTCGTCCTCAGAGGGGTTGATGTTGATGGCGCAGTCGCCCATGGCCAGCACCTCGTTGCCGCCGGAGGCGCCGGGACGGACCATGATGAAGCAGGAAGAGACGATCTTGTTGCCGGGCTTGGTCTTAATGAGCTGAAGGGCGGGGCGCACGGTGTCGGCGGTGGAGTAGGTGGCGCCGCCCAGCAGGCAGTCGGCTTCGCCCATCTTCACCAGCATGGTGCCGAAGTAGTTGCCCTTCTTGAGCACCTCACGGCACTCGTCGGCGGTCATCTTGCCCTTGCGCAGCTCCACCATCTTTTCCACCATAGCATCCATCTTGTCATAAGTGGCGGGGTCCAGGATAATGGCACCGTTGATGTTGAAGCCGGCCTTCTCGGCAGCGGCCTTCACCTCGTCCACGTTGCCCACCAGCACAGGGGTCAGGAAGTTGCTGGACAGCAGCCGGGCAGCGGCCTCCAGAATGCGGGCATCGGTGCCCTCGGTAAAGACGATCTTCTTGGGGTTGGCTTTCAGGGTTTCGATCAGCTTTCCAAACATTGTGTATTCCTCCGATTTCTTTTCGGACCGGCCGGCGTGCCGGCGACGGTCTGCGTATCGAACACATGGTATCATTTTGAACGGAAAATTGCAAGCATATGCCGGCGCTTTTCCTGAGTTTTTTGTCCCGGCGGAAAACCCTTGACAGAAACGGTGAAACCGTGTATCATACGGTTTGTAATCTTTTTGTAACTATTTATTTCCTTTTGTTACTTTTTAAATCGCCACACAGGAGGTGATCGGCCCTTATGAAGCGGCAAGACCGTCCCCGTCGAAATCTGCTGCCACAGACCTTGTCTGCCCTGGCCAGAACCTTGAAAGCCAGAGGACGCAAGGTTGCTTCTAAATATATGATTGCTGTCCGTGAGACCCGGGTCTGGCTGGATGAGCTGTATATCACTTTGCGCCGGACCGGGCACCGCTGTCACGAGGTGCTGGCCGGACGCAGGTACGCCGCCCCGGCATCCTTTTTGGCCGTGTCCGCGGTGCTGGGTCTGACCCTGACCGTTACAACCCTTTACACCGTCAGCTACGCGGTGTATGTGGACGGAGAAAATGTGGGTGCTGTGGCCGACCAGAGAACGG
>JAZSJB010000055.1:0-21999 GCA_045534105.1 Lawsonibacter sp.
ATATGACTCTCTGCGTCAGGATTGCGAAGAGTTACGAAGGATGCTTTCTGCTACAACACGCACAAAGCTATAAATCTTCACTCTTCACTCTCCAACTCTTCACTCTATAACCGAAAGGTTGTTGTTTTTATGAAAGTATTAGTCGTCGGCGGTGGCGGTCAAGAACACGCCATCTGCTGGAAGCTGGCTCAGTCCCCCCGAGTGACCGAGCTGTTCTGCGCCCCCGGCAACGCCGGTATCGCACAGGTCGCCACCTGCGTGCCCATTAAGGCCACCGATGTGGACGCCATGGTCAAGTGGGCCAGGGAAAACAAAATGGACTTTGTCATGGTGGCCCCGGATGACCCCCTTGCCCTTGGCATGGTGGACGCGCTGGAGACCGCCGGCATCCCCGCTTTCGGCCCCCGGGCCAACGCCGCCATTATCGAGGCCAGCAAGGCATTCTCCAAGGAACTGATGAAGAAATACAACATCCCCACCGCCAAATACGAGACCTTTACCGAACTGGACAAGGCCCTGGCCTACATCCGCGAGCAGGGCGCTCCCATCGTGGTCAAGGCGGACGGTCTGGCGCTGGGCAAGGGTGTTGTGGTGGCCTCCACTGTGGCCGAGGCCGAGCAGGCCGTGCGGGAGATGATGGAGGACAAAAAGTTTGGCGACTCCGGCTCTACCGTGGTCATCGAGGAGTGCATGGTTGGCCCCGAGGTCACCGTGCTTGCCTTCTGCGACGGGGAGCATCTGGTCCCCATGCTGTCCAGTCAGGACCACAAGCGGGCCTACGACGGCAACAAGGGGCCCAACACCGGCGGTATGGGTGCCTTCTGTCCCTCCCCCAACTACACCCCAGAAATCGATGACTTCTGCCAGAAAAACATCTTCCTGCCCACGGTGAATGCCCTTAAGGCGGAGGGCCGCCCCTTTAAGGGTGTGATCTACTTTGGCCTGATGCTCACCGCCAACGGCCCCCGTGTGGTGGAGTACAACGCCCGCTTCGGCGACCCGGAGACCCAGCCCATCCTGTCCATGCTGGATACCGACCTGATGGACATCTTCGAGGCCTGTGTCAACGGCACCCTGGACAAGGTGGACATCAAGTGGAAGGACGGCGCTGCCTGCTGCATCGTGCTGGCCTCCGGCGGCTACCCCGTATCCTATCAGAGCGGCTACCCCATCTCCGGTCTTTCCGAGGCCGGTAAAAAGGCCACCGTGTTCCATGCGGGCACCAAGGTCAATGACAAGGGCGAGATCGTCAACGCCGGCGGCCGCGTGCTGGGTGTCACCGCTACGGGCAGCAGCCTGAGCGATGCCATCGAAAAGGCCTATGCTGCCGCAAAGCCCATCACCTGGACCGACATGCACTTCCGTACCGACATCGGAAAGGTGTAATAAGCAAAAAAATCCTCTGCCAACAGGCAGAGGATTTTTATTTATCTTTACTCGTTTCCGGCGGGGCCATTCTTGGCCG
The DNA here is from genome assembly GCA_045534105.1 of Lawsonibacter sp. Taxonomy (GTDB): domain Bacteria; phylum Bacillota; class Clostridia; order Oscillospirales; family Oscillospiraceae; genus Lawsonibacter. Next base: position 1,466 of record JAZSJB010000055.1, read on the forward strand.
TCTGCATCATCCGATCCAAAGCGCTGTGCTGATTGTTCATGCACAGGGAGATGTTGTCCAAACCCTGCCGCACCCGCTCCAGCTCACTGGAGGCCTGAGTAACGGTGGTGCCAACCTGGGCACGCAGGTCATAGTAGTCCCGCTCCACACGCTCCAGCCACTGGCCAAGCTCATGGCGCACCTGCTCCGCCTGCACCTGTGCCTCGTCCACGATGGACTGAGCGCGGCGGTGGGCCTCCATCTCAATACTGGCAGTGCGCTCCTTGATGGCAGCATAGGCAGCAGCATCCGCCTGCGCCTCATCGGCCTGACGGCGCAGCTGCTCATTCTGGGCGCGAAGTTCATTCAACAGGTTGGCCTGCTCCCGCGCGGTCTGTTGATCGGCGGCGGCGCGTTCCAGTTCTTCCTTGGCCTGCCGAGCCTCTTCCCGCAGCTGAGCCGCCTGCTCCCGCAGTTGATCGGCTTCGTTACGTGCTTGCGTCAGTTGGGCATTCACCTGTTCCAGAGCCTGATTATGCTCCTTTATCGTGCGCTCCAGATAGTCCATGACATCCTGACGGTTGAAACCGCCAAAAGCCGCGCTTCTGAACCGGTTGTCCATGGGACACCTCTCTCCCGCCCCAAAAAGGGCGTAAAAATCACTTTACCGATGTATTTTATCACACCTTGTCGGAAAATACAAGCCACAGTATCCCTTCTCACTGCAAAGAAAACCGCTGCCGTCGGCAGCGGTTTTCTTTTATCTTACAGCTTTGCAAGTTCGTCCATAACTTTCTGCTTGTGCATGGGGGGCACGTTGTGCTTCCAGTAGGGGTACATGCACAGTTCCTTTTCGCATTCGGTGTGGGTGTAGGCGGAATAGATGAACTCAGCCAGGCAGATATGGTCGTCCAGGCACAGGCAGAAGCAGGTGGGTACCTTGAGCAAGGAGACCATGTTGTTCATGTCAAAGTAGCTCACCGTCTCCATCACCTTGTCCGTATGCTCGGGATAGACGTGGAGGAACTCCTGAGTGCCGGCGTAGATGGCGCTACCCAGATCGATGCGCCGATGGATGCAGGTGTAGCTGGTGATGTTGGTATAGCACTTTTTCACCTTACCGCTCAGAGCCGCGGCGGTAATAGACAGGGCGCCGCCCTGGCTGCCGCCGAAGGTGACGATACGCGCCGGGTCCACCTCTTCCAGGCTGGCGGCCACATCCACGGCACGCACAGCATCCAGGAAGATGTTGCGCATGTAGAACTCGTTCTTGTCCAGCACGCCCAGGGTCATGAGCTTGCCGTTGTAGGCGCAGGAGTACTGTGCCTTGTCGTAGGAGCAGCCACCCTGACCACGCACGTCGATATCCAGGCAGCACACGCCGGTGGAAGCGAACTCCCGCTCCACAGTCGGATCCCGTCTCAGGGAGCCGCCGTGGAAGCGCACCACGCAGGGCAGCTTGCCCTTGGCGTCGTTGGGACGGATAAAGTTGGCATAGATAATGGTGTCGTCATGGGTGTTGAAGGCCAGTTCCCAAGTGGTGTAGTACTTGTCAGAGGCGGTGGTGGTAAGCTTGCGTTCCACCTTCAGAGGGACGGCGCGCAGCTGGGCCAGGGCGTCGGCCCAGAACTGCTCAAAGTCCTCCCGCTTGGTCTGGGGGATCACCTTGGCCTTCAGGGCCTCTTCACGTTTTTTGAGATACTGCTCCATAATAAAACTCCTTTCTTACAGTTCAAACTCAAAATTCACCAGTGGGGCATGCTGCTGGGCGCCGTACACGTCCCGTTCCCCCATAGCTCCGGAGGGCAGGGGGCGCACGATGGTGGCCTTGATGGCCCGGGCGTTGGGGAACCATACAATGCTCAGCACATCTTCTTCCGGAATGCGATACAGTGCGGAAATAGTTTTCTTGTTGATTATATCAGCCTGACGCAGCTTTGCAAACATCTGGTCGTCCTTCAGCAGCACGTCCAGGGTCAGCTCATACGGTCCGGCATTCTTGGACCGGATGACATTTGCAATGTCTTTCAGAACATATTTCACAGCTTACTCCTCCCCAACCATTTCATAGGTGCGCTTGAACAGGGAAACCGGATCCTCACTGCGCAGCAGAGCATACACGCTAAACACATAGATGGGGCCCACCTTGATATCCGAGGGAGAGAAGGGGAACGCCAGGTTGCCGGCAGTGGCAATGCGGCCGGGGTAGCCGTAGTGCAGCAGTGTGGATCGGGCCACAGAGCACACGGCGGCAGAGTGTTCCGGGGTGTCGGCCACCGCATCGATGACGATGCCGATCTCGTGGGAAGTAATCTGGGTGTTGGACTCCAGCTCACCCATCACGCCATTCTTACCATAGACGATAAAATCCAGCTGGTATTCAAAGTCTGCGGACAGGTTGGCGGCGGTCCGTTCCTTCAGCGCCTCCAAAATATCGTCCACCTGAGAGATGAAAAGGGGGTCCCGGTTGCCGCAGATGGAGATGGTACGGCAGCCCGCCTGTTTGCAGCCCTCCAGCTTGACGGAGGGAACTTCCTCGGGCACAAATTTGGAGCCGGTGACCCGCACACGGCGGTCACTTTCCGCAGTAAACACACAGTCGGACAGGTCCAGATGACCGCCGGGTCCGGGCAGGATGTAGGGGTTGCTCTTTTCGTACAGGGTGTGGGCAGACACGGAGGTGGGCGTACACTTGCGTTCGGGATTCAGCGGCTCCACGCAGAAGTAATCCTCGCCCAGATAGCCCATAATGCAGTCGCTGCCGCTGCCGGGTGTTGCACAGATGGCAGCACATTCCAAAATCTTGCCCATGTGCAGAGCCAGAGCTTTGTCATAGCCCAGGCGGATGGGAGGAGCGGCGAAAGCCGCAGGATCGTAGCAGCGCCCGCAGATGACCACCTGTGCCCCGTCATCCAGCGCCTGAATGATGGGTTCAATACCCATCTGAGCCACGATATGAGTGCTGGCGCGGATGTCCTCCTCCGTGACGACGGGGGCCGGTCCCAGCTTCTCGATCTTGCCGGCATGGAGATACTCCACCAGCGTTTCCTGCTCAAACTCAGCAGACACAATGGCCAGCTTGAAGGACAGGCCCTGCTCTTTGGCGATCTCGCGGATGATTCCTACCTCACGTTCCAGATGCACATCCGCGCCGGAGCCGCCGGCAGAGCCGATGACCAGCGGGATCTTCAGCTCACAGGCCGCCTTGAGCATCAGGGTCATATCCCGTTTTACCGCGGTAGCGTTGGTAAAAGGAATGCCGCTGCCCAGATAGTAGGGGCCGGGATCGGTAGAGCCTGCGTCGCAAGCGATCAGATCCGGTTTTTGCGCCACACCGGCCAGAAAAGACTCCTCAGGAAAGCCGTAACCCACGATACCGGTAGGGGACAGGATACGATATTCTTTCATCTCTTCACACCTCTTGTTAATACAGCTTGGTAAACTGGAAGTCAGTCTCAATGCCCAGCTTGGCCAGCGCCTGTTCCCGAGCCTCATCCACTTCGTGCTCGTGATTTTTATAGAGATTGTTGCCCTTGCAGTCGATGTCCACCACAAAGGGACCAAGCTCATCCACTGTCATGTGCCAGGTGGCCTCGATGGTGCCCAGTTCGTCAAACAGCTCCACATCGTCAATTTTGATGTGGTCGACCCAGGAGTTGGGGCTGACACACTGTGGCGAGACATGGACACACTTCTTCTGCTTCATCATCTCCATAGTCTCATCGCCCATGGTGGTCTTGCCAATAATCATACGCAGACCCCACTCGTCTACTGCCCGGGCGCCCCACTTTTCAAAGCGGATGGAGGAGGTGGGCATGAAGGAAATCAATTTCCACTTCCCCTCCGGTTCGGGCAGTACGATGGGCCCCACATGGATGAGCACGTCGCGCTCCTTGCCCGCTTCGGGCAGGGGATGGCCCTCATCCAGCACCCAGCGGTGCAGCCGGGAACGGCAGGTAAATACATCACCGGAAATATAGACCACATCGCCGATGTTCAGCTGCTCCACATCCTGCTGGGACAGAGGAGCCTTCAAATGATAAGTCGCCATACCCGTCATCTCCCTTCAAACCAGTTTGGGTTGTCCATTTCCTGTACCGTGCCGTCAGCGCACACCCGGAAGCTGCCTCGACGGGCCACCATGCAGTTGCTGCTGATGGCAACACAAATGCCGGCAATGTGGGTGTAAGCATACTCCACATTCACGCCCAACACGCTGGTGTCGCCGCCGATGCCCATAATACCCACGCCCAGACTGTTCAGGGCGGTGTACAGGTCCTCCTCGATCTTGCGGAAGGGCTCGTCCGGATTATGAGAACCCACTGTGCGCAGACAGGCGGCCTCCTTGGCCAGATTGGCGGCAATGTTGGCAGTGCCGCCAATACCGATGCCCAGCACGTTGGGCGGGCAGATGCCGCCGGAGCGGGTCGCCTCTACAAAAGAGTCGATCACGAACTTTTCAATGCCCTTGATCCCGTCGGCAAAAGCGACCACACGGTGACGGGTACCGCCAAAGCACTCGCTGCCGCCGCCCTTGGCCACATAAGTGACCTCCAGGTCCTTTCCGGGCACAAACTGATAAGTAAAATCGGGCACGTTGCTGCCCACGTTGTCACCAGGATCATACCCGGTAAGGGGGTGCTTCATGGTCGCGCGCAGATAGCCTTCCTTCGTGGCGCGGCGCACCGCACAGCGGGTAGCCTCCTCCAGGGCCATAAAGCCGCCTTCCAGTTCACACTCGTTGCCAACCTTGAAATAGAAGATGGGCCAGCCGGTGTCGGGGCAGGCAGGATTGCCTCGTTGCGCGGATATCTGGATGCTTTCGTAGGTCTTTTCCAGCCCTTCTCTGGCTGCAGTCCGGCTCTCGGCGGCAATGGCACGCTCAAAGGCGGCACACACATCGGGCGCAAGAGTGGTGGCTCCTTTGCGAATGGCGTCAAAAATCGCCTGCTCATAGACTGCTCTTGAGATCATGGAACATTCCTCCTTTTCCCCTACATTGTACCGTCAGAACCTAGAAATAGTAATTGCAATTCTCCCCATCTTGATTGCATTTTTTTCAAACTAATGCAATTTTTTCTTTTATATGTTATAATCATCCAAGAGGAGGGGATCTCATGGCCGAATTTGTCACTCTGGAACATTTCCGCGCTACCCAGCGGCATTATCATATATACCGCATCAAAAGCAGCATGCTGGACCATCAGTCCCATTATCACAATTACTATCAGGTCTGCTTCGTCACCTGCGGCGAGATCCTGCACTGTCAGGAGGGAGAATCCATTATCCTCGGCCCTGGCGATGCCTTCATCATCCCTCCGGGATTTTCTCACAGTCTTCACTTTAACAACATCTATTCCGAGATGTATTCCCTAGCCTTTGAGGACACGTTGTTTCACTCCGGCTTTTCACAGTCCAATGCCCACCGCTTTCTCACCGACCTGCAGACCGGCATCTCCACGCGGAACGGACTGTGCGTGCGTCTGAGGGTGATGCTGGATGGAAAACAGCAGCAAAGTGTCCGCGCCCTGATGGACTGCCTGCTGCGCCAGCAGAACAGCCCCTGCCCGCCCGAACTGTCCGCAGTCCCAAGCCTGATATCTTCCGTTTTGTGCCTGCTGGCCCAGGGGTACTATCAGCAGCCGCACAACGCCCACCAATTCAGCGAGCTGGTAAACTATAACAGCACCCTGCTCCAATGCACCCGCTACATCGACCAGCACTTCAAACAACCCCTGTCCCTGACCGCCCTGGCCAAACAGTTCGGTCTGTCCCGCTCCGCCTTCTGCGCGGTATTCCCCCAATTTACCGGCCTACCTCTGCGCCGCTATATTGCCCAAAAGCGCATCCTGGAGGCCCAAAGACTCATTCGCTCTCATCCGGATCTCCCCCTGAATCAGATCGCCCTGGAAGTAGGCTACGAGGATTTCTCCACCTTTTACCGAAACTTCCTGCGCGTAGCGGGGGTATCCCCATCCAAATATCGGGATTTGTGCGACTATCATGACTGATCTGTTTCCGCTGGCACAAATTCCGGCACAATGTCCCCTGGACCGGTGTCCATGGACATTGACGAATTCCCCTTTATAGTGGTATACTTACTTAGTTTATTAGAGTGGAAAGGTGTGTCCATGTATGTGGGTCGCTGACGGCTGGAAAGACTATGAACTAATCGACTGCGGTCGGGGTGAGAAACTGGAACGCTGGGGAGACCAGCTTCTGGTCCGTCCCGACCCTCAAGCCATCTGGAATACCGCCCGCACCCATCGGGGCTGGAAGCAGAACGCGGGCCGCTATACCCGTTCCAACACCGGCGGCGGTGCGTGGGAGAACAAATCCATGCCCCAGCGCTGGACGGTGGACTATAAGGATCTGACCTTCAACATCAAGCCCATGAACTTTAAGCACACCGGCCTGTTCCCCGAGCAGGCCGCCAACTGGGACTGGGCCAGAGAGCAGATCAAAAAGGCGAGCCGCCCCATCAGCGTGCTCAATCTGTTCGCCTACACCGGCGGTGCCACCGTGGCCTGTGCTGCGGCAGGTGCCAGCGTGTGCCATGTGGACGCGGCCAAGGGCATGGTCCAGTGGGCACGGGAGAATGCCAAAAGCTCCGGGCTTGAGGACGCCCCAATCCGCTGGATCGTGGATGACTGCGGCAAGTTTGTGGAGCGTGAGATCCGCCGCGGCCGCAAGTACGACGCCATTATCATGGACCCCCCCAGCTACGGCCGCGGCCCCACGGGTGAGGTGTGGAAGCTGGAGGAAAACCTGTACCCCTTTGTGGAGCTGGTCAGCGGCGTACTGTCCGACAACCCTCTGTTCCTGATCCTCAACTCCTACACCACCGGCCTTGCCCCCAGCGTGGTCACTTATATTCTGGAGACTATCGTGTCCAAGCGCTTTGGCGGTCACACAGAAAGTCAGGAACTGGGTCTGCCCGTGTCCGAGACCGGTCTGGTTCTCCCCTGTGGAGCCACCGGAAGATGGATGTGTGATTAACCATCTCCTTTTTGAGGTGTATCACTATGAGCGACATCATTAAAACAGAAAATCTGCGTTTTTCCTACACCACCGCTGAGGGCCTTGCCCCCACGGTGCTGGACGGCGTGGACCTGAATATCGAAAAGGGCAGTTTTGTGGCTGTGCTGGGCCACAACGGAAGCGGCAAGTCCACCCTTGCCAAGCACCTGAACGCCATCCTGCTCCCCTCCGGGGGCAAAGTGTACGTCAACGGCACCGACACCTTTGACGAGGAAAAGCTGCTGGACATCCGCCGCACCATCGGCATGGTCTTTCAGAACCCGGACAACCAGATCGTAGCCAATGTGGTGGAGGAAGACGTGGCCTTTGCCCCGGAAAATCTGGGTGTCCCCCCGGCCGAGATCCGCCGCTGGGTGGATGTCGCGCTGAAAGCCGTTGGCATGTATGAGTTCCGGGAGCACGCTCCCCATCTGCTGTCCGGCGGACAAAAGCAGCGCATCGCCATTGCCGGCGTCATCGCTATGGAGCCGGAATGCATCGTACTGGACGAGCCCACCGCCATGCTGGACCCCATCGGCCGGGCCGATGTGCTGCGCACCATCAAGCAGCTCAACCGGGAAAAGGGTGTCACCGTGGTCATCATCACCCACCACATGGACGAGGCCGCCCAAGCCGACCGCCTTGTGGTCATGGCCAAGGGCAAAGTGGTGGCCGACGGCACCCCGAAAGAAGTCTTTCAGGATGTGGAGGGACTGAAGGCCGTGGGCCTGACCGTACCGGACACCACCGAACTTTTGTATCAGCTGCGTCAGGCGGGTCTAGATGTCCCCCTGGACGCTTTGAGCGATGAGGAGTGTGCACAGGCGCTGTACAAACTCCTGACTCCCAACCTCTAACTCTTTGGGCACGACCTTTCGGGGCGTGCACCACGATCACAAGGACGAACTTTTATGGAAGTTATCATTGAAACCAAACAGCTTTCCCACGTGTATTCCGCGGGAACGCCCTTTGAGCGCGCGGCCCTGAACTGCGTGGACTTCACCGCTTACCGCGGAGAGTACCTTGGCATCATCGGCCACACCGGCTCGGGCAAATCCACCCTCATCCAGCACCTGAACGGTCTGCTCAAGCCCACCTCCGGTCAGGTCCTCTACCAGGGGCAGGATATCTGGTCCGACCCCAAGCTGACCCGGCAGACCCGGTTCAACGTGGGGCTGGTGTTCCAATACCCGGAATACCAGCTGTTTGAGAAAACCGTATACAAAGACACCGCCTTCGGTCCGGGCAACATGGGTCTGGACGAGCAGGAGATCGACCGTCGAGTCCGGCAAGCCGCCGCTTTCGTGGGTCTAAGGGATGAATTGCTGGAGAAATCCCCCTTTGAGCTGTCCGGCGGCCAAAAACGCAGAGTGGCCATCGCCGGTGTCATTGCCATGGAGCCCAAGGTACTCATTCTGGACGAACCCACCGCCGGCCTTGACCCGGTGGGCGTGGAGGCCATTCTGGCCAATATTCGCGATTACCACGAGGCCCACAACGCCACCATCATCCTTGTCTCCCACTCCATGGAGGAAGTGGCCCGAAACGTGGACCGCCTTGTGGTGGTCAACGACAGCGTTATCCCCTTCCATGGCACCCCCCGGGAGGTGTTCCGTCACGGGCAGGAACTGGAGGATATGGGCCTTGGTGTTCCTCAGATGACCCGGGTATTTAACCGCCTGCGGGCACTGGGTGCGGACATTGACGATTCCGTGTACACCATCGAGCAGGCAAAGAACGCCATCCTTAAGGCAAAGGGGGTGCTCTGATATGGCGCTGAAAGACATTACCCTGGGCCAGTACTTCCCCGGCAATTCCCCCCTGCACTGCATGGATCCCCGCACCAAGATCATGGGCATCTGCCTGTATATCGCGGCCCTGTTTCTTGCCAAAAGCTTTGTTTCCTATGGCTTCTTGTTCGCGGTGCTGGCCCTGCTTGTTCGCATCTCCAGGATCCCCGTCAAATCCATCGTGCGGGGACTGAAGCCGGTGATTTTCATTCTGGTTTTCACCGCCGTGCTCAACCTGTTCTACACCCCCGGCGAGCATGTACTGTTCAAAGTTTGGGTGCTCACCATTACCCTGGAGGGCGTATATACCGCCTTTTTCATGGTAGTTCGCATTATGATGCTCATTGCGGGCACCTTTTTGCTGACCTACACCACCTCCCCCATCCTGCTCACCGACGGCATCGAGAGCCTGCTCTCTCCCCTGAAAAGGCTTCGTGTGCCTGTCCATGAGCTGGCCATGATGATGTCCATCGCCCTGCGCTTCATCCCCACCCTCATTGAGGAGACGGATAAAATCATGTCCGCCCAGCGGGCAAGAGGTGCCAACTTCGAAACCGGCAATCTCATCCAGCGGGCCAAGGCTCTTATTCCCCTGTTGGTCCCCCTGTTCATCTCCGCCTTCCGCCGGGCCGACGAGCTGGCGGTGGCCATGGAGTGCCGGTGTTATCACGGAGGCGAGGGCCGCACCCGTCTGCGCCAACTGAAGTTCCGCAGGCTGGACCGGCTGACCCTTGTTTTGGCACTGGGCATGTGCGTTGTGGTCGTGATTTTGGGTCAATACGGAATTTAACCGAAAGGAGTGCGGTGCTTCATGCGAAATATCGCCTTAAAACTGATGTATGTTGGCACCGCCTATCACGGCTGGCAGGTACAGAAAAACGCCGTTTCCGTGGCGGAAACGCTGGAAAAGGCGCTTGAGACGGTGGTGTGCCATCCGGTCAAATGCACCGGAGCAGGCCGCACGGACGCAGGCGTGCATGCGGAAGTTTATATCGCCAACTTCCCCACCACCTCCACCATCCCCTGCGACCGCATCCCTCTGGCCGTGAACACCCGTCTGCCTGACGACATCGTAGTAGTCAAGGCCACCGAGGTATCCGACAGCTTCAACGCCATCGGCTCCTGCAAGCAGAAGGAGTACACCTACCGCATCTATAACTCCCGCCTGGGCAACGCCTTTTTGGTGGACCGGGCGTGGTTCTACCCCAAGCATCTGGACGAGACCATTATGCAGCGGGCCGCGGACCAGTTCGTGGGCACTCACGACTTCCGGGCCGTGCGCTCCGTCGGCACTGAGACCCGTACCACCGTGCGCACCGTCTATTATTTTGACGTAAAGCGCAGCGGGCAGATGATTGAATGCCGGGTCAGCGCCAACGGCTTTCTCTATAACATGGTCCGGGCCATGGTGGGCACAGTGGTCTACGCCGCCGAGGGCAAGCTGGCCCCGGAGGATATTCCCGCCATTCTGAACTCGGGCAACCGCACACTGGCCGGTCCCACTGTCCCCCCGGGCGGTCTGTATATGACCAAGCTGTGGTACGAGGAAGAGGTTCTGTAAACATACCTGTCACTATGGGAGCATACTTATGAATCAGTCCAACCGCGCCGATACGGCCCCCAAAAAACAAAATACGTTTCTGCGGCGTGTGCTCGCCTTTGCCCTGACCGTTGTGCTGGTGCTGGGCGCACTGGCCGCCATTGTGCACCGGGACAAGCTGAATCTGGACTTTCTGCGCCGCTGGCTGACCTACCGCTCCATTCAGACCAGTCAGGCCGGACTGACCGAGCCGTTTACCCACGGCGGCGGTGACCGGCTGGACATGTCCTGTCTGGAAAGTGGCTTTCTCTTCTCCTCCACTGCCGGCGCTCACTTCTACTCCTCCGGCGGCGTGGAACTGGCCAGTCAGGTAACCCATATGGAAAAACCGGTTCTGTCCACCTCCTCCCGCTTCGGCGTGGTCTACGATGCAGGGGGCGAGAGCCTGTTCCAGTTTGGCAGTGACCACGAGCCATTTGTCTACTCCAACCCGGACAATGGTGGCATCCTGTCCGTCCGGGTAAACAACAGCGGCTGGCTTACCGTCACCGGCCTGCACAGCCATTACCGTGGCGGCGTAACAGTATACAACGCCCACCACGAGCCGGTCATCTCCCTGAACTATTCCAGTGCCTTTGTTGCCGATGCTATTCTCTCCCCCGACTGCCGCACGGTGGCCGTGGTCACCATTAGTCAAAAGGATGGCACCTTCCAAAGCGTGGTGCACTTCCAGTCCACCAACGCTACCGAGCCTTTTGCCACCGTGGCGCTGGACGGCTTTACGGTGTTGGATATGGACTTTGACACAAACGGCCTGTGGTTGCTGGGTGAATCCTCTCTCATCACCCTGTCCCCCAAAGGGGAAGAACAGGCCCAATACCACTTTGACCCCGACTATCTCAAGGGCTACACCCTGGACGGCGACGGCTTTGCCGCCCTGCTGCTGGGCAAATATCGGGCCGGCTCTGCCCGGGAGCTGGTCACCGTCGGGCACGATGCCCAGGTCCTGGCCCGGCAGGAGCTGAACGGGCAGGTCCTGTCCACCACGGCCTCAGGCCGATATCTGGCCCTGCTCACCGGCCAGGAACTGGCCATCTACACCAGCGACCTGACCCCATACAACACCCTGTACGACACCCAGGGCGCCCGCCACGCAGCTCTGTACAACGACGCAAGCGTCCTTCTGGCAGACAGTCAGGAGGCATGGCTGTATATCCCCTCTTAAACAAACGCAAAGGAGTGTTCCTGCATGACATACCTCATTTATGACGCAGTCATTCTCATTCTTTTGCTGTTCTTTTTCCTGCGCGGCCGCAAAAAGGGCCTGATCCTGACTTTGTGCGGGCTGGCCGGTATCTTTGTGGCCATCATTGGCGCCCGTATGGCTTCCGACTATTTTGCCCCCAAGGTGGCCGATATGCTGGAACCCCACCTCTCCTCCGTCATTGAGGAGCAGTTGGGCAACGGACTGGAGGAAAGGCTGGACAAGATGCTCTCTGCCGGCGAGGATGACAGCAATCTTCTTGTCGACCTGCTCACCAAGCTGGGCCTTTATGACGAGGTTTCGGACACGATCCGTTCCGCCCTCACCGGCCAGACCGCTCAGACCACAGCCGATATCGCCGTTTCCCTGGCCCGGACTGTGGCTGAATTTGTCGCCCGGGTCGTGGTTTTCGTGGTGGCGTTTCTTCTGGTTTCCGCCCTGTGGTTCCTTGCCAGTCACGCATTGGACCTGGCCGCCCGGCTGCCTGTCATTCACGGGCTAAACCGCACCTTGGGCGGATTATTCGGCCTGCTTGAGGGTATGCTGTTGTTATTCCTCATCACCTGGGTCCTGCGCCTTTTGGGCGGTGTCATCCCCTGGGAAACCGTAGCCGAGACCACCGTGCTGAAGTTCTTCTTCACCTCCAACCCCATATCCCTGATTACCGGTATTTAACTGCGTTATTATTCACGACCAGTTCATATTTATATCGTATCCTTCTGAACAAAGTGTTTTACGCTTTTTCAACAGTCTCTCCTGAAAGGAGTGTTTTCCTATGCAGCCTACTATTTGCAGCCGCTGCCAGAAGCATGTGGCAGTGGTCTTTATCACCAAAGTAGAAAATGGCACCGCCAAAAACGAAGGTCTGTGCCTGAAGTGTGCCAAAGAGCTTGGCATCAAGCCCATCGACGAGATGATGCAGAAAATGGGCATCACCGACGAGGATCTGGAAAACCTGACCAATGAGATGATCTCCGCCTTTGGCGGCGCCGAGGTGCAGGATGGTCTACTCCCCCAGCCCGACCAGAACGAGGAGGACGATGGCCGCACCGCCACCTTCCCCTTCCTCAACCAGCTCTTCGGCAGCAATCCCCCCATCCCACAGGAGCCCCATGACAGCCGCTCCGCCCGTGGCCAGGAGGCCAACAAGGGACAAAAAGGCGAAAAGCCCCCCAAACGCAAGTTTTTGGAGAGCTACTGCATCTCCCTGTCCCAACGGGCCGCAGAGGGCAAGCTGGACAAGATGATCGGCCGGGAGCGGGAACTGGAGCGTGTGATCCAGATCCTCAACCGGCGCCAGAAAAACAACCCCTGTCTCATCGGTGAGCCGGGCGTGGGCAAGACCGCTATCGCTGAGGGGCTTGCCATGCGCATTTTCAAAGGTGAAGTTCCCTATAAGCTACTGGACAAAGAGGTCTATCTGCTGGACCTGACCGCTCTGGTGGCAGGCACCCAGTTCCGAGGTCAGTTTGAAAGCCGCATGAAGGGTCTCATCGAGGAAATCAAGAAGCTTGGCAATATCATCCTCGTCATCGACGAGGTACACAACATTGTGGGCGCGGGCGATGCCGAGGGTTCCAGCAACGCCGCCAACATCCTCTAACCCGCCCTGCGCCGGGGCGAGCTGCAGGTCATCGGTGCCACCACCCTCACCGAATACCGCAAACACATCGAAAAGGACACTGCGCTGGAGCGCCGCTTCCAGCCCGTCATCGTGGAGGAACCCTCCATTGAGGACAGCATTTCCATTCTGGAGGGCATCGCCCCCTACTACGCCAACTTCCATCAGGTCACTATCTCCCCGGAAATGTGCCGTCAGGCGGTGGTCATGTCCGAGCGGTACATTACCGACCGATATCTGCCCGACAAGGCCATCGACCTGATCGACGAGGCCTGTTCCAACGTCAACCTGAAGAACACCTCTCTGGCCCGTGCCGCCGCCGTGGAAAAGGAACTTGCCGACCTTGCCAAAGAGCAGGAGGTCATGGTGGCAGACGGCAGCGACAAGGCCTATGAGCGCCTCGCTGCCATCAAGAGCACTCAGCTTCGTCTGCAGGAGGAGCAGGAACAGCTTTCTCAGTCTCCCCGCCCCGAGCTGACTGTGGCCCATCTGGCCAACGTCATCGAGCTTTGGACCCGCATCCCCGCCAGCCAGATCCGTGAGCAGGAGTACGAGCGCCTTGCTAAGCTGGAAGACCGGCTCAAAGAGCATATTATCGGTCAGGACGAGGCCGTCAAATCCGTTTGCGCCGCTGTCCGCCGTGGCCGCGTGGGCATCAGCCCCAAGCGCAAGCCCGTGTCCTTCATCTTTGTGGGTTCCACCGGTGTGGGCAAGACGGAGCTTGTCAAGCAGCTGGCCGCCGACCTGTTCAATACGCCGGAATCCCTCATCCGTCTTGATATGTCCGAGTTTATGGAAAAGCACGCCGTCTCCCGCATCATTGGCTCTCCCCCCGGCTATGTGGGCTATGACGAGGCGGGACAGCTGACGGAAAAGGTGCGCCGCAAACCCTATTGCGTGGTCCTCTTCGATGAGATTGAAAAGGCCCACCCGGACGTGTTGAATGTCCTGCTGCAGATCCTGGATGACGGGCGCATCACCGATGCCCAGGGCCGCACGGTGAATTTTGAAAATACCGTCATCGTTATGACCACCAACGCCGGCAGCAACACAAAATCCGGCAGCGTGGGCTTTGGGCGCACCGCCAACGAGCAGGGCAAGGAGCGGGCTATGAAGGCCCTGCAGGACTTCCTGCGCCCGGAGTTTATCAACCGGGTGGACGAGATCGTCTACTTCAACCAGCTCACCGAGGACAACTTCAAGCGTATCGCCGTTCTCATGCTCAACGAGCTGAAAGAGGCCCTGGCAGACAAGGGCATCTCCTTCCATTGGGACGAGAGCCTGCTGGACTATCTGGTGAAAAAATCCTACTCCGCCGCCTATGGCGCGCGCAACCTGCGCCGCCTGATTCAGAAGGAGCTGGAGGACACCATCGCCCTCAAGCTGATCGAAAGCTACCAAACCCCGGTCACCCACCTGAAAGCGGTGGGTGGCGAGGAAAAACTGGAGCTTCTAAGCCTGTGACATAAAAACACGCCCCTGTGACAGCAACAATGTCACAGGGGCGTGTTTTGCTTTTATGCTGTCAAGCCCAGTTCCTCCCAAGCCTCCCGCTCGTTGTCGGCGGAAAAGCAGAAACGGCCCGCGTGATCATATACCTCCACATGACCTCTGACCCAAACAATGCTGTAATCCATAGTGCCGTGCTCCTTTCGCTTTCTTATCGTGACTACATCATAGCAAAAGAAAAGCACGATAAAACGGACTTTATATGCAAAAGAACAGCCGCCCAAAGGGCGGCTGTTCTTTTATTCGTTGTCACGCTCTGGCGGCTGCGCAACGGGCAATAACTCCTCCGACTCCGCCGAAACCCATCCTGCCCTTTGGGCATTCTTGGGCTTTCGGCATCCGCTCCGGAGTCTATTGCCCTGCTCCGCACGCCTCCGCGCTTCTTTTAACACATCTTTGCGCCTGCGGGGATTTTATCATCCAGCATGAGCAGGTTGAGCTTCTCCTCGCCCTTCTCGGTGTGGACGGCGGAGATGAGCATGCCGCAGGACTCCTGACCCATCATCTTGCGGGGGGGCAGGTTGACGATGGCCATGAGGGTCTTGCCCACCAGTTCCTCCGGCTTATAGAACTTGGCGATACCGGACAGGATCTGGCGGTCGGTGCCCGTGCCGTCATCCAGCGTAAACTTGAGCAGCTTATCGCTCTTTTTCACGTTCTCACAGGCCTTGACCTTGACAGCCCGGAAGTCGGACTTGCAGAAGGTGTCAAAGTCCACCTTTTCCTCCAACTGAGGCTCCAACTCCAGTTCGGGCAGGGCGGCTTTCTTGGCGGCCTCGGCAATGGCTTCCAGCTCGGCAACGGCCTTCTCCGTGTCGATGCGGGGGAACAGGTTGTCACCCCGCTCCACCTTGGCATCGCCCCGCAGAGAGCCGTAAACGGCGGCGCTGTCCCAGCTGGAGCAGCACTCGCAGGCACCGATCTGGCGCAGGATCTCCGCAGAGGAGTTGGGCATAAAGGGGCTGAGCAGGATGGCGGAAATGCGCAGGCACTCCAGCAGGTTGTACATGACGGTGGCCAGACGGTCGCCGTTGGCATCCATGTCCTTAGCCAGCGTCCAGGGTGCGTTCTCGTCAACATACTTGTTGGCACGGCCAATGACCTTGAACACTTCGGCAAGGGCATTCTGGAAGGCATAGTGCTCCATCTGCTCCTCGTAACGTCCGCGCAGGCCGGAGGCCATGGCCACCAGTTCCTCATCCAGAACGTCCGCCTTGCGGGCCTCGGGCAGCTGACCGTCAAAGTACTTGCCCACCATGGACACGGTGCGGCTGAGCAGGTTGCCCAGGTCGTTGGCCAGGTCCACGTTGATGGTTCCGATCAGAGCCTCGTTGGAGAAGTTGCCGTCAGAGCCAAAGGGGAAGGTGCGCAGCAGGAAGAATCGCAGGGCGTCCACACCGAACTTCTCTGCCAGCACATAGGGGTCCACCACATTGCCCTTGGACTTGGACATCTTGCCGCCGTCCAGCAGCAGCCAGCCATGGCCAAAGACCTTCTTGGGCAGGGGCATCTCCATGCTCATGAGCATGGCAGGCCAGATGATGGAGTGGAAACGGACGATCTCCTTGCCCACAAAGTGCACGTCGGCGGGCCAGAAGTCCTTATAATCGTCGTACTTGTCGTTCAGGAAGCCCAGAGCGGTGGTGTAGTTGAACAGAGCGTCCACCCACACATAGACCACATGGCCGGGGTCAAAGTCCACAGGCACGCCCCAGGTGAAGCTGGTGCGGGAGACGCACAGATCCTCCAGACCAGGCTTGATGAAGTTGTTGACCATCTCGTTGGCCCGGGACTTGGGTTCCAGAAAATCAGTGTTTTCCGGCAGGTCCTGCACCTTCTGAGCGTACTTGGACAGCTTAAAGAAGTAGGCCTCCTCCTCCGCATCCTCCACAGGGCGGCCGCAGTCGGGACACTTGCCGTCCACCAGCTGGCTCTCAGTCCAGAAGGACTCGCAGGGCTTGCAGTACTTGCCCTTGTAGGCCCCCTTATAGATGTCGCCCTTCTCATACATCTTCTTAAAGATCTTCTGAATGTCGGACACATGGTAGTCGTCGGTGGTGCGGATGAATCGGTCGTTGGAGATGTTCATCAGCTTCCACAGATCCAGAATGCCCCGCTCTCCCTGCACGATATTGTCCACAAATGCCTGAGGAGTGACTCCGGCATCCTTCGCCTTGTCCTCGATCTTCTGGCCGTGCTCGTCTGTTCCGGTGAGGAACATAACATCACAGCCGGTCAGGCGCTTGTAACGGGCCATGGCGTCGGTGGCCACGGTGCAGTAGGTATGGCCGATGTGCAGCTTGTCGCTGGGGTAATAGATGGGTGTGGTGATATAAAACTTTTTATTTTCCATGGTGAGTTCCCTCCCAATATTCTCTTATTCTTCTGTGCCGGTCTGTTCATCCTCATCAGCCCCACGGGGCATTCGCTCCGGTCCAAAGGCTGCGCGCAGAAGCATGCTGCTTTGCGCTGCGAGGTAGATGATGGCAAACACATACACCAGTCTGAAGGCGATACTGTGCCGGTCGGCCAACGTGATACCGGACAGACTAATACCCATGAGGCAGAACACACAGGTCCAGCCTGCGCCGCCCTTGCCAACAGCCAGCGTCACCAGTCCGTACAGAGACAGCACCACGGCCACCCCGGAAAGCATCTGCCAGACGAACAGGCCCGTTTCCGGCTGCCGGGCATGGTCCTGATAGCCTGCCACCAGCCAGACCACAGCTGCAAAGGACGGCCCCATATAGAGCACCGGGGTGTATTTTGACCATTGTCCGCGATAGGCACTGCGCCCGGCCGGGATCATGGCCGCGCCGCCCACAATACACAAAATCCAGGTCAGCATCAGCATCGTGTTCTTGCGGTAAATGCCACTCTGCTCCCACAGCCCCACAAGTCCGGCGGCCACGAGCACGAATGCCGCACAGATCACCAGAATGATATACTCCGTATCACCGGGAGCATACAGCCACTGTTGGGGCGCATATTCCTTTTTGCCCATTCCACGGCAGCCGACCGCAAACAGGATCAGCAGCACAGCCGCCAGTCCCCACAGCATCCATGTTGCCGGGCACGCGCGCATCAGCTTCAGTTCCGGGTCATAGGCCACAGACAGTTCCAACCGCCGCAGAGCAAGTCCAACAACACCGCCTATACCGGCCACGATAGGCAACAGGTATTCCTTTTTCATAGCAAGCCTCCTTGCCGGGTTTTCACTATCTGAATAGTTTATACCAATTCTCTCCAAAAATCAACTGACATACCGCTTTTTCACAGAGAATCAGCCATCCAGGCCACCAGCAGATCCACGCATGCGCCATAGGAGCGCATCCCAAGGCTCTGTCCATTGCCCTTCAGAAAGGAATCATAGGCCTGCTCCGCCGCATCTTCCACCGGGGAAGCCAACGAGGCCCAGTAGGCGTTGTTGTCATTCCAGTCCGTGACCAGTTCCTCCGGAAAGGCGGCGCGAATCTCATACCATGCGTCCCGGTCCGCCGAATACAAGGCGTTGGACAGGTGGATCAGGCCCATAAGGTAGCCGGAATACTGAAATACCGGGTCTTTACAGGTAATACAGGCGGCAATGCCCACAAAGTTGGCCTCCTCTTCCGCCGCCACCATCCGCTGATGTGCCATTTCATGGGCAATGGTGGCCGGAAGCAGGCAGGCAGGTGCATCCACATTCACATTTGCCTCCCCCGTGAAAGGGAAATAGATCCCGGTAAAGCCCAAAATACTTTGCAGGCGGGAGCAAAGCAGCGGCTTGGCCCGAACTGCGGGAATATCCAGGAAGGCAAATTCCTCCACCAGTCCGTCATAGACTGATACTCCCCGTTCCAGGCAGTCCTGCCGTGACACGTCAAAATGACCTTCGGCATCCCGGGGAATCTGAACAGACAATTCCCCGGCTTTCTCTCCAAACAGCCGGGCCACTCGGATCAGCTCCTCCACAGGACGCTCCCCCGGCTCCAGACCGCCGCGCCGGGCAAAGGATGGGGCATAGTAGGCCGCATTCCACAGCCAGTCCAGCCCGGCCATCAGCCACAGACATAGAGCTGCCAGTGCCAGAAGGCGGCGCAGGAAGGGGCGCACTGTCCGCTCCTGCATCAGTTGAAGAACTGCCCGTCCAAACCAAAGGATGCCGCCCAGAAGGACAAGTACGCTCAAAATTTCCGCCATGGAGACGGGCATCTTTGCCCACATCCGCCCAAAAAACTGCTCTACAGGAGCCATAACCTCAAACACCCAGCGTTGCATAATCGTGCTGTTCTCTTTCAGCACCCGGAACAACAGCATCAGTGCCGCAGGCAGCAACAAGGCTACAGCTAAAAGCCCATCCCGTTTTTTCATAACAAAACCACCGGATCGGTGTTCCATTCCCGTCCGGGAGCAGGAACCGTTTCAAAGCACAGGTCGTACAGGTCAGTACACCGTGCTTCCAGTTCGAACAGCCTGCGCCCTATTTCACCCAGTTCACGGGCGTGGGCAGGCTTGGTCAGGATTGGCAGGGTGGCGCGCTCCTTCATCTGCCGCAGGACCTCCCTGCCCCGCTCATTGAAGCCCAGTACCCGGATATAGGGCGGATGGTCAGGAACATCTGCTGCACACAATCCCAAAAAGGCCCACAGCACCACCCGACTCAGCCGTGCACGGATATACCGCTTGGTCTTGGCCTGTTCAAAAAAGTCATCCATGCTCACGCAGCTCTTCCCTGCCCGCTCCAGCCGCCGCGGCAGTCCCTCTGCCGCTCCGCAGTCGGGCAGTTTCTCCCAATCCTGCGCCGTCATGGTGCGCAGGCGGGCCAGAATAGCCCGCTCTACCTGTTTTAGACCGGATCGGGCCACGGTATGTCCCTGCAGCAGCGCCCGGCCACCCTCAGGCAGATAGGGCTGCGCCCCATCCCAGTTTCCCTGCGTCAGTTCCATGCGGATCTGGGTAGCAGATACAAAACGGGCCGTCTGTCCGGTACTGTTATGAGCTGCCCCCTCCCGCAGGACGGTCATGGGCTCTATTTTGCTGTCGAGGGCATTCAGCGCCCGGATATATTCAACGCCCAGATTGTTATTCGGCTTGGACAACAGGCTGCCCAGCTCAACTCCAAGCAGTTCCTCCACTGCCCGCTGCCGGCAGGCGGCAAAGGTCGCCCCATCATTCAAAAATTCCTGCAGTCGCTCCGCGTACTGCGCGCTGCCCAGACATTGGGCCACCCGGGTCACCCCCTCAACATCCCCGCACTCACTGCCAAAGGACAGGGTGTCCATCACACCGCAGGCATCAAGGATGCTTACCGCTCCCCGTGCAAAGGACTCCGCTGTAGAACAGGCCCACACTGTGGGCAGTTCCACCACAAGGTCCGCACCGCCGATGAGAGCCAGTCGAGCTCGCGTCCACTTGTCCGCAATGGCACAGTCTGCCTGCTGCACCCAGTTGCCGCTCATCACGGCCACCACGGCGCAGTCCTCCCCCAGTCGTGCCCGGGTCTGCCCGATCTGATGGGCATGGCCCGTGTGAAAGGGGTTATATTCCGCTACGATGCCGGCGACCTTCATGAAAAAACACGCTCCTGTGGAAAATTTCTTCACAAAACAGGGCCTTGTGGGCTTGTTCTTTTGAAGTAAAAGGTATACAATTAGTTTAATATATTCCTCGTGCTGAGGCAACTAAAACATCGCTTTGAAGGAGAGAAAACTACATGAATATTCTGGTTATCAACGCCGGCAGCTCTTCCCTGAAGTATCAGCTGCTCAACCCCGAGACGCAGCAGGTTCTGGCCAAGGGCCTGTGCGAGCGCATCGGCATCGATGGCAA
>JAZSJB010000113.1:0-57272 GCA_045534105.1 Lawsonibacter sp.
GGCATTGACCAGAGCCATATCGGAGGTCAGCTCGCCGGACAGCACCTTGACGAAGGAGTACTTGCCGTACTGGTCGGAAACGGTCTTAAACACGAACGCGGTGGGCACACCGCCGGGGGAGACCACGAACTCCTCGCTCTCGCCGTCCTGACGGGTGGCCTTGTGGTAGTTGCCCTCCATGGGGTTGGGGAGCAGGTCCACGATGTAGTCCATGAGCATCAGGGAGCCCATGCAGTTGACGGCGGAGCCGCACAGCACGGGGAACAGGGACAGCTCACGCACGCCCTGACGCAGGCCGGTGATCATCTCGGCATAGGTGAAGTCCTCGCCGGAGAAGAACTTGTCCATAAACTCTTCGCTGGTCTCGGCCACGGATTCCTTCAGGGCATCGTTGAACTCAGTGATGACCTGGTCCTTGCCGGCGGGGACCTCGATCTCCACGCGCTTGAGGTTCTGCATCTCATAGGCGCGCTTGTTCAGCACGTCGATGATACCGGTGACCTTTTTGCTGTCGTCCCAGATGGGAACGACCACGGGGGCGATCTTGTTGCCGTAGCGCTCGCGCAAGGCGTTGAAGGTCTCGTTATAGTCGGAGTTATCCTCGTCCGTTTTGGAGATATAGATGAAGCGGGGCATATTGCGCTCTTCGCAATACTTCCACGCCTTTTCCAAACCGACGGAAATGCCGTCCTTGGCGGAGCAGACGATGATGGCGGCATCGGCGGCGCGCAGGGCGGCGACCACCTCGCCGGCAAAGCCGGGGCTGCCCGGAGTGTCCAGAATGTTGATTTTACAGCCCTTGTACTCCAGAGGAGCGACAGCGGTGGTGATGGAGATCTGACGCTTAGTCTCCTCAGGGTCGTAGTCGCACACGGTGTTGCCGTCCACGGCCTTACCCATACGGTCCAGCGCGCCGGTCATATAAAGCAGACTCTCTGCCAGGGCGGTCTTTCCGTTGCCACCGTGACCCAGCAGGCAGACGTTGCGGATGTTTTGAACAGAATAACTCATATCTTGTTTCCACTCCTTACATTTGGGCTTTTCTGCGACAAGCTCCGATCTTGACCGGAGCAATATCATGCTGTTGGTTATTATATAACAAAACGTCAAAAAACACAACAGGTTTTTGACGAAAATGTAAATGAGTGATTTAGTGCGGCAAAGCGCGGAAAAATGAAGAACGGGACGCGGTATGCGTCCCGTTTGGCATATTTTCAGTTAGTAAGCAATTCTACGCTCAAAGGCGTTTCCGGACCAGTCCCTTCTACTTCGGCCAGGATGAGCCACTGGGCCATATCGCAGTCGCCCGCTTCGGGAATATCTCTCAGGATGACCACGCGGTCTTCGGTCAATTCAGTCACCCGGTGGGTGATGGAACTGCTGGGTTCCTGCACTACAACAGCCAGCAGACGGTTGCTGCAAAAAAAATCCGCGTTGTAGGTATCCGTTACTATGGACAGGTCCGTCTCGGGAAGACGGCCAAGGAAGCGATTCAGCGCCTCCTCACTGTTCAGCAAATAAGCAAAGGGGTTGACTGCAGCGGTCTGGACAGGGAGAGAATATGCGTTCAGCCGATTCAGCGCAACAGGTTGAGGTCCAATGTGACGAGCCACGCTTGGCAGATTGTGGTCCGCAATAGGGGCACCTTCCTGCCGTTTGTGTTCGGAATGGGTCGCATCCGCCACCCGCAGCACACCAACGCACAACAAAAGGCAGGCGGCAAGGCCGGAAATCCGGCGGACAACGCGGCGGCGAGCAACGCTTTTTTCTGATTTGATTTTATTCATAACAGTCGGGGAAAGGTCCACCGGAACGTCCACTTCACCCAGATGGGAGAGGGCGCTGTGCAGGCCCTCCATATCCTTGGCAATGGCCCGGCAGGCGGGACATTCCCGCAGATGAGCGGTCAATGCAGCTTCTTCCAGTGCGGTCAGCTCACCGTCCAGACGGGCGCTGATGAGGTCAAGATACTTGTCACAATTCATGCCGGGTCACCTCCAATTCAAGTGGTTTCGAGGGTTAAGACGATGGTGGGTTGGAAAAGTTCCCGCTTTCCACCAAAATTTTTCGCAGGGAATTTCTGGCGCGGGCAATGCGGGATTTTACCGTTCCCGCCTCCAAATCCAGAATGTCGCCGATCTCCTGATAGGACAGACCGCTGACCTCACGCATGACCAGCACCTGACGGTGTTCATCGGAGAGTTGATCCAGTCCCGCGGCGACGGCCCGCCGCAGTTCCTGCCGTTCCAGCTCCTGTTCCGGCTGGAAGCGCTCGTCCGGGATGTCGGGTATGCTGTCGTCCTCCTCATCCACAGGCATGGGAGCAGAGATGTCTTGCCGGCGCTTTTTTCGGCGCAGGTGGTCGATACAGGCATTGGAAGCCAGGCGGTAGACCCAGGTGGAAAAGGCGCTGTCACCCTTGAAAAACTTCAGGCCGCGCCAGGCGTTGAGAAACGCCTCCTGGGCCAGGTCCATGGCATCCTCCGGGTTTCCGGTCATGCGCAGGGTCAGGTTATAAATGCGCTTTTCGTTGTCCCGCATCAGCTGTGCAAAGGCATCGTCATCACCAGCCTTGGCACGAAGGACCAGTTCCTGTTCAGTCACGGCGTTCTCACCGCCTTTCCTGTGTAAATTAGTTTGTCAGCACAAGTCACGCTTGATACCGGCAGTGACTCGGTATACGTCCTCGAGCGTGGTGATTTTGCAGATTTGTTCCTTGTAATAGCCTGCGTGGGAGACACCTTTCAGATACCAGGCATACTGCTTGCGGGCTTCCAGGCAGGCGATCTTTTCTCCCTTATTGGCAGCGGCCATCTCAAACTGGCGAACGGCGGTGTCACATCGATCCGCAAGGGAGGGAAGGTCTGGAATCTCACGCCCATCCAAAGCCGCTTTGCACTGAGCAAAGATCCAGGGATTGCCGAACACCCCACGGCCGATCATGGCCATATCCGCACCGGTATAGCTCAGAATACGCACGGCATCCTTTGCTTCAAATACGTCACCGTTGGCGATGACGGGAATGTGCACCGACTGTTTCACTTCCCGAATCCAGTCCCAGTTGGCGGTGCCGGCGTACATCTGGGTGCGGGTGCGGCCGTGGACGGCTACAGCGGCGACACCTGCCTGCTCCATGGCTTTTGCAAATTCCACGCAGTTGATGGAGCCTTTGTCCCAGCCAAGTCGCATTTTCACGGTTACCGGACAGCCCGCACCCCGGATGACCGATTCGGCCACTTTGACCGCCAACTCAGGGGTGCGCATGAGACCGGAGCCATCTCCGCTGTTGGCGATTTTGGGGACAGGGCAGCCCATATTGATGTCGATGATGTCCGCACCCGAGACCTCCCGGGCAATGGCGGCGGCCTCCTGCATACAAACAGGGTCGCTGCCGAAGATCTGGGCCGCGGCAGGATGCTCGTCCTCGCCAAGTTGGAGCAGAGGAATGGATTTTTTGTCCTGATAGCACAGCGCCTTGGCACTGACCATTTCAGTGATGGTCAGACCCGCACCCTGCTCACGGCAGATGGTGCGAAAGGCCATATCCGTTACCCCTGCCATGGGGCCGAGGGCCAGACGGCTATTGATTTTCACGCCGCCGATGTCTACCATATCAGCCCCTCCTTATCCTTGTAATATCAATGTATTGTAACATAGCCTGGGACGGTTGACAAGGGCGGAACGATTGCGTAAAATAGGACAAAATGACATGAGAAAGGCAGCGTTACAAATGGATATTCAAAAACTGTGCGCCGACATTATGAGTGTGTGCGCATACAGATATATTGTGGACAGGCCGGTGATGTCGGCGCTGACAGCGCTGTTGAACGCCCTGCGCATGGGTCAGGGGGAAAAGGCCCTGTCAACTTACAGCCAACTGTTCTTTGCCCTGCGGCAGGAGGGGGCGCTGGGGCTGGGAGACTGGCTTGACAAGGCTGTGCGCTACGAGGAGAACCCCTATGCTGACTTGATTGCCCGGGGTGGAGAAGACCCCGCCCTGGCGCAGGCTGCACGGCAGGACGTGGCCCTGTTCAACACGCTGGCCCGAACCGATGGCAGCGAGTTTATTGCTGCTCTCAACAAATTGCTGGGCAAGGAATATGCCGACACAGTGGCTGCGCTGCCCCAATGGACGGCGGGGCGGGAAATCGGCTTTGAGGAACTGACCGAGTTTTACCGCCTGCACGGAGCGGGATTGTTTGCCCGGTATCGGGCTTTTTTGTGGGAGGACGGTCAGTTGTTCCCGGTGGAACAGCCGGACAGCCCAAAGCCGGAGGAGCTGCTGGGCTATGAGATGCAGCGTGAGCAGGTCATTGCCAACACTCGGGCGCTGGTAGCCGGACACCCGGTAAATAATGTACTGCTGTTCGGTGACAGCGGTACAGGCAAATCCGCCACCGTCAAATCTCTGCTTGCCCAGCCGGGACTGGAGTCTCTGCGGCTCATCGAGGTGCAGAAGGACGGGCTTTCCGATATGACCCGGCTGATCCGGACCCTGCGAAGCAAGCCCCAGAAGTTTATTCTGTTCATTGACGACCTGGCATTCGATCAGGATGACAAGGTGTTCTCTGCGCTGAAAACCATTCTGGAGGGCGGTCTGGAACCCCGGCCCACCAACGTAGCGGTCTACGCCACCTCCAACCGCCGACATCTGGTGCGCCAGACCTTTAGCGAGCGGGCGGGCGAGGAAGTAGACACCTTTGAGACCATCGCGGAGAAAACCGCCCTGTCCGAGCGGTTTGGCCTGCGCATCCCCTATCAAAACATGGACAAGAAGGGGTATCTGGCTTTGGTGGATCATCTGGCCGCCCGGGAGGGGATTGCCATTGCTGCCGAGCAGCTGCACGCCATGGCTATGCAGTGGGATGTGCGGCACGGAGGCAGAACGCCCCGCTCGGCACGACAGTTTATTGCCAGTCTCAGTGTGGAGTAGTGGAATAGCTGCGCGAAAAGGGCGCCCTTTCCTTGCCTTACCTTGCGAGGAACGATTCTTGGAGGAATAGTATGAAAGATAATATAAGTTGCTGGCCGGGACTGGATATTTTTAAGTTTGTGGCTGCAATCCTGGTTTTGATGCTCCACGCCAATCCTTTCGTGAGTACAAGTGTTCCGGGTATTTTTGTCCGGGAGGTACTGACTCCAATTGCGGTGCCGTTCTTTTTTGCGGCAAGCGGATTTCTATTCTATATGTCTATGTTGAGAGGCGGTAGGGAAAAGGGACGAGGGACGATCATTCACACGTTAAAGCTGTATGGCCTCTGGACTGTGGTGTATTTTCCCTATACGGTCATATCGTGGTTTATAAGCGGAGGATCTCTGGTATCCCATGGGGCCACATACATAAAACGGGTGGTTTTTGAGGGCGGCTACGAGACGATTTGGTTTCTCAATGCGCTTTGGGCTGCATTGTTGTTGGTGTATGTGTTGCTGAAGTATATCTCGCCCAAAGGTGTATTTTTAATTTCCCTGCCCTTTTACTGCGCTGGTGTGTTACTAAGTGCTTGGCATGATCTTTTGATAAAATTGCCGTGGGGAAGGCAGATATCAGAGATTTATTACTCCTTTTTTGAAACAACGAAAAACGGGCTGCTCTTTGGGTTTGCATATGTTGCATTAGGGGTGCTGATTGCGTGGAGGTATGAAAAGCGGGGGGCAAACATCGCAAACAAAGGATTGCCTGCGTTTGCGGTGCTGGCTGTCGCTGTATTTCTTGCTGAATACGCAGTAAAAAAATGCTGGTTTGCGGGCGGTACCAGCGTTGACTTTGCGTTTTCCCTTGTCGGTGTTTCCGCTGTGCTTTTGAACCTGGCTACAGTGATAAAACGAGAGCCGTCAGAGCGTTATGCCCTTATGAGAAAATATAGCACATTGGTTTTTTTGACTCAGCGGCTATTTTTGACGGCATTTTCTTGGTTTGACTCGGTTACAGACAGAATGTGTGGGGTCCGGCTGCTCAAAGCAGTGCCGTTGGTCCATTTTCTCTTAGTAACAGGGGCGACCTTTGCCCTTTCGGCCTTGATTATTTCTCTTTCTAAACGATTCCGCTGGCTGAGAAAAATATATTAAGGAAAATTGGAAATGTTCCATAGAAAAGAACAGGCATAAAACTGCTCCTCACATCCGGCGGATGTGAGGAGCGGTTTGCGTATATGGTCAGTTTTTGAGAGCTTCGGCCCAGGCGGCATATTTTTCCACCTTGGCATCGCACTCGGCCTTTGTGGTGCCGTTGGCAAGGATATAGACCTTGACTTTTGGCTCGGTGCCGGAGGGGCGGACAATGACGCTGGTGCCGTCCGACATCTCGTAGCGCAGGACGTTGGAGCCGGACAGCTCCATGGTGGTCTTTTTGCCGCAGGAGACGCAGACCACGCTGCCGTCCTTGTAGTCCTTCTGCTCGGCAACGGCGACTCCGGCAAGCTCCACAGGGGGCTGTTCCCGCAGATTCGCCATGAGGGCAGCCATCTTTTTCAATCCGTCCAGGCCGGGCATGACCAGGTTCAGGGTGCGCTCGCTGTAATAACCATACTTTTCATACAGAGCCTGCAGAGCATCGTACAGGGTCATGCCCTGGGCGTGATACCAGGCGGCCATCTCCGTAAGCAGCAGGGAAGCGGTGACGGCATCCTTGTCACGGACAAAGCTGCCCAGCATATAGCCGTAGGATTCTTCGTAGGAGAAGATGACATTTCCTTCGCCGGACTCCTCCAACTGGTCCTTTTTCTGTGCAAGGAACTTGAAGCCGGTGAAGGTATCAAAGGACTTTAGGCCGTTCACCTCGGCCACCTTGCGGGCCATTTCGGTGGTGACAATGGTCTTGAGGGCCACGGGATTTTCCGGCAGCTTGCCGGAACGCTTCATGGCACCGATGAGGTAATCCAGCAGGAGTACGCCGGTCTGGTTACCGGAGATGACCTTAAACTCCCCGTCCCCGGTGCGGACCATGATGCCCACGCGGTCGGCGTCCGGGTCGGAGCCGAGGATAAAGTCGGCTCCCTCCTTTTTGGCAATGTCCACTGCCAGGTAGAAGCCCTCGGGGTTCTCGGGGTTGGGCGAGACCACGGTGGGGAAATCGCCGTCGATGACCATCTGCTCGGGTACGCAGATCACATGCTTGATACCCAAACGCTTGAGCGCCTCGGGAATGAGCTTGTGGCCAGTGCCGTGGAAAGGAGTGTAGACCATTTTGAAATCGTCAGCAACCTTGGCAACCACTTCTCTATCGTTGGCCTGAGCCATGACGTTGGCAAGGAATTTCTCGTCCGTTTCCGCACCCATAAGGACGACTTTGCCCTGTGCAACGGCATCCTCGTAATTCATGGTCTTGACACTGGAAAACACATCCAATTCCCGCATCTTGCGGGCGACCTCATCCGCATGCTTTGGGGGCAGCTGGGCACCGTCCTCCCAATAGACCTTATAGCCGTTGTATTCCTTGGGGTTATGGCTGGCAGTGACATTGATGCCGGCAATGCAGCCGTATTCCCGCACGGCGAAGGAAAGCTCGGGGGTGGGGCGCAGGGACTCAAACAGGCGCACGGGGATACCGTTGGCGGCCATGACACAGGAAGCCTCCCGAGCGAAGGTATCCGAGTTATTGCGGCAGTCAAAGCAGACAGCAACGCCGCGCTTGACCGCCTGCTCGCCCTCGGCCAGAATGACCTGAGCGAAAGCCTGGGTGGCGTGGCGGATAACATGGACATTCATGCGATACAAGCCAACACCCATGGTGCCCCGCAAGCCGGCAGTGCCGAATTCCAGTTGGGAGAAGAAGCGGGACTCGATCTCCTGCTCGTCGTTTCGCACCCCTTCCAGCTCTGCCTTTTCATCGGCGGTCAGCACGGAACTGGCCAGCCACTTCTCATAGGTATCGCGGTAGGACATAATCAGGCCTCCTGTTTATAGTGATGATAAATATAGTATAGCACAGATATGGTGCAACTTCCACCGCATTTTGGCGGCTTATTTGTGGTAAGCTGAGCCTTCGTTGATCTTGAAGGCACGGTATATCTGTTCCAGCAGCATGACACGGGCCAGGTGGTGCGGGAAGGTCATGGGCGACATGGAAAGACGCACCCAGGCCTCCTGTTTCAGGGCAGTGTCAAGGCCGCAGCTGCCACCGATGAGGAAAACTAGATGCTTGGCACTGTTCTGTTCCCACTGAAGCAACAGGTCGGCCAGCTGTTCGCTGGAATGGGGCTTTCCCTCCACACACAGGGCGATAATGCTGGAATTGGCGGGAAGCTTGGCACGGATGGCCTGGCCCTCTTTGGCAAGGGCGGCATTGATTTGACTCTGGGAAGGATTGGGGGGCAGTTTTTCCTCCGGAAGCTCCGTCAGGGTCAGTTTGCAATAAGCAGACAGGCGTTTGAGGTATTCTTCCGCCGCACCTATGTAGAACTTCTCCTTCATTTTTCCCACGCAGATAATGTGTACGCTCAGCATGGGGATACCTCCTTATCAACGGCATATGTGATGCCGGGCTCCATCCGCGGAGCTACCGTCAGCCGGATGTTATGCTCCAAATCAATGCCCAGTGCAGACAGGTGGTGGAAGCACACGTCATAGGCCCGGGCAGGAGTATTGTTTTCCCGGCTCAGGTGGGCCAGGATGACTGTGTGCGCCCCGGCCTGCACCGCCTGAGCGGCAAGGTCTGCGCCAGCCTCGTTGCTCAGATGACCCCGGTCGCCCAGAATACGCCGTTTCAGGGGATAGGGATAGGGTCCGGAGCGCAGCCAGTCCACGTCGTGGTTACTTTCCAATACCACCAGTTGACTTCCCAGCACTGCCCGGCGCACCGTGTCCGTGACATAGCCCAAGTCAGTAACCAGAGCCAGTCTCTCACCATTCAGTTCCACGGTATAGCCCACGCTGTCCGCCGCGTCGTGCGGGGTGGGGAAGCTGGTACAGTGCAGGGGACCGATATCAAACGCACTGCCCGCGGTGAAGGGGCGCATACGATCCTCCGGCAGACCTATGCGGTGCGTCAGTTGATGGGTGGTACCGGCAGAGGCGTAGATGGGGACAGGGAGTTTTTTGACCATAGTGGCAAGGCCGCAGACATGGTCCGTATGTTCGTGGGTGATCAGCACAGCGGAAAGGGACATGGGGTCGATATGCAGTTGGTTCAAAGCGGCGGTAATACGGCGGAAAGAGATGCCCGCATCAATAAGAATATGGGTATCCCCGCCGCTGACCAGCAGAGAATTGCCGCTGGAACCGCTGGCGAGTGTGGTAATGGTCAGCAAAACAGTCGCTCCTTACAAAAACAGGGATCAGGGGCAGGAAACAGTGTTTCCCGGCTCCTGATCCCTTGATATTACAGGATATTCAGCTTACCTGAGATTTGACATCCTCGTCCGGGGTCTCAATGATACAGATGTCGGCACCCACGGCAGACAGCTTTTCCACCAGATTTTCGTAGCCACGCTCAATATGATGGATGGAGTCGACCTCAGTAATGCCCTGAGCGGCGAGACCGGCGATCACCATAGCAGCACCGGCCCGCAGATCGCAGGCGTGGACACTGGCACCGGTGAGCTGTTCCACACCCTCAATAACGGCTACCTTGCCATCCACCTGGATGCTGGCACCCATACGGCGCAGTTCATCCACGTAACGGTATCGGTTATCCCACACGCCCTCGGTAATGACACTGGTGCCCTGCGCCAGACACAGGACCGCGCCGATTTGGGACTGCATATCGGTGGGGAAACCGGGATAAGGCATGGTTTTGATGTTGGCACGGCTGAGGGGGGCGGTGCGGCGAACCAGAACAGCGTCGTCCTGCTCTTCTACATCAACACCCATTTCCAGCAGCTTGGCCGTGATACAGTCCAGATGCTTGGGAATGACGTTTTTGATGAGCACTTCTCCCCCGGCGGCAGCCACAGCGGCCATATACGTGCCGGCCTCAATCTGGTCGGGGATGATGGAGTAGGAGCCGCCACGCAGTCGGTCCACTCCGCGAATTTTGATCACATCGGTGCCTGCGCCCATAATGTTTGCGCCCATGGAGTTGAGGAAGTTGGCAAGATCCACGATATGCGGCTCTTTGGCGGCGTTTTCAATCACGGTCATACCGTCAGCTAGAGCTGCGCCCAGCATGATATTCATGGTTGCGCCTACGGAGACAATATCCAGATAGACCTGACCGCCGGTCAACCGACTGCCGCCCGGAATCTGAGCATAAATGATGCCGCCGCGCACATCCAGCTTGCCACCCATAGCGGCAAAGCCCTTAATATGCTGGTCAATGGGGCGACCACCCAGGTCACATCCACCCGGCATAGGTACTTCCGCCCAACCAAACCGTCCCAGCAGGGCACCCACCAGATAGTAGCTGGCGCGAATCTTGCGCCCTAGCTCTACAGACACCTGACGGTTGCAGATGCGCGAACAATCGATGTCCACCGTGGTGCGGTTGACTGTCTTAATTTCGGCCCCCAGTTCCTGCAGAATCTGGAGAATGAGGGTAACGTCGCTGATCTGGGGGATGTTTTCAATACGGCACACGCCGTCCACCATCAGCGCAGCCGGAATAATAGCCACAGCGGCGTTTTTGGCCCCGCTGATCTCAATCTCGCCATGCAGACGGTTGCCGCCTTTGATTTGATACTTGGTCAAAACTACACCCTCTTTAACCTGTTGGGATGTTTTATTTCCAACGCCAACCCGCAGGTTGCCGTTACACATCATGGAGCATGCGCAACAAGCACATGCCTATACATGTTAAATTATAGCACTGTTATGCCCGAAAGGCAAAGGGTTTTTGTGGCGATAAGGGGCAATATTTAAAATTTTTCTTCCCGTGCGAACATTCCGGCACGAAACACCCCTCTCAGGGGCTGCCCGTTCACATAGCGCTGGAAGTTTTCAAAGCAGAAACTCACGGCACTTTTGCGGCTGACCTCCATGCGAATACCCCCTGCCACATGGGGAGTAAGAAGCAGGTTCGGAATATCCCACAGGAGAGAATCCTCGTTCAGAGGTTCGGGTACGGTTACGTCCAGAGCAGCACCCCACAGGTGGCCGGACCGCATGGCCCGTGCCAGCGCGTCCTGATCCAGCACGGTGCCCCGGCCGTCACTGATGAGGATGGCGTCCGGTTTCATCAGTCCAATGCGCCGCTCGTCCATGAGATGGACGGTCTGGGGGGCGTGGGGCAGGATAAGTGCCACCACATCCGCTTTGGGCAGCCAGTCGTCCAGGTGGTCCATGGTATCCAGTTCGTCAAAGCCGTCGATCATCCCGGTAATGGTACGCTTCAGACCCACGGTATGGGAACCGAGGGCTTTGCATAAGCGGGCAAACTCTGTGCCGATGATGCCCGCACCCACAACCAGAACGGTCGATCCCCGTATGGAGCGCATCTGTTTTACATCTACCCACTTGTGCTGTAATTGGTTGTCCCGGCACTGAGGCAGTTTGCGGCACAGGGCCAGCAGGGTGGTCAGCATATGCTCAGATACTGCCTGGCGGTAAGCGCCCACGCAGGCGGTGATGGTAACGGTATCGGGCAGAACTCCTGGTGCGGTGTAATCGTCCACGCCCATCCACAGGGACTGCAGCCAGCGCAGCTCACGCACGTGGACAAGGTCCTTTGGGTCAGGGGGACCCAGGATAATGGTGGCCTTGGCCAGTTGCTCCGGAGTGACAGTGCTGCGGCGGGGATATTCCCAGACCGCATCGGGGAGCAGGGATTCAAATTCTTTTTTTTCTTCCTCGTTGATGGGGAGCATATTCAGGATATGTTCGGACATAGGCGGCCCTCCTGTGATCATTGTATCTTAATATTTATTATATCGTTTTTTTATTGTGGTGACAAGACGGGGGCTTTGATTTCCGGTTCGGTTATGGTACAATCAGGACAGCAAAGGGTAGGAGGTGCACGCTGTGGAGGTCATGCTGAATACGCCGGTATCAAACTTTCCGGGAATCGGTCCTGCAAGGGCGCAAAAGCTGGCCAGACTGGGCATTGCCACGGCGGGTGACCTGCTGCGCTATTTCCCCCGGGATTACGAGGATCGGCGCAGCCGGTCCAGCATCATCCGCGCGCCTGAGGGAGAGCCGGTATGTATTCAGGCCATGGTTGCGGAGACTCCACGTCTCAGCCGGGTGCGCCGGGGTCTGGATCTGGTGAAAGTAAAAGCTGTAGATCACAGCGGGATGCTGAATATCACCTACTTTAATCAGTCCTATCTGAAGGATGCGCTGCGCCCGGGAGAGGAATACATCTTCTTTGGAATGGTAGAGGCATCCGGTCGCACGAAGCAGATGACCAATCCGGTCACGGAGCCGGTTGGAAAAAATACGGTTACGGGCTGTATTTTGCCCAGATACCCCTTGACGGCGGGTATTTCAAACAATTTGCTGGCATCCCTGACCCGTAAAGCCGTGCAGGGATGTGCCCATTTGGTGGATGAGGCACTGCCTGAAACCGTCCTGCGGGAATATGAATTGGCGCAGTCGGATTTTTCCTATAAAAATATTCACTTCCCGGAAAATTTTGAGTTGCTGGAGCTGGCCCGGCGACGACTGATTTTTGAAGAACTGTTTTATCTTTCGGCAGGCCTTGCCCTGCTGAAGGAGCGTCGAAGCGGAGCACATGGACCAGCCTGTCCCTGCGAAAGCCTGTCTGAGTTTCTGGACCTGCTGCCATTCTCGCCCACGGAGGCTCAGCGGCGGGTGATGGAGGAGTGCCGGCAGGATATGGCCGGCGGACGGCCTATGAACCGTCTGGTACAGGGAGATGTTGGATCGGGAAAAACAGCAGTCGCGGCAGCGGCAGCCTGGGTGGCTATACACAATGGCCTGCAAGCAGCACTGATGGCCCCTACTGAGATCCTGGCCCGGCAGCACGCTCAGTCTTTGAGCAAGCTACTGGCACCCGGGGGAATAAGGGTGGGACTGTTGATCGGGTCCATGACTCCGGCACAGAAAAAGGACATTCGAAAACAGCTGAAAAGCGGCGAATTACAGCTTGTGGTGGGGACGCATGCCCTGCTGTCTGGCGGAGTGGAGTTTGCACGGCTGGGCCTTGTGATCGCGGACGAACAGCATCGCTTTGGCGTGAACCAGCGGGCGGCACTCACCGCCAAGGGAGAGCGGCCCCATGTGCTGGTCATGTCCGCCACCCCCATCCCCCGAACGCTGGCGCTGATCGTGTACGGTGATCTGGACGTATCTGTGATTGACCAGCTTCCACCCGGGCGTATGCCGGTGGAGACCTTTGTGGTGGGTGAGGACAAGCGCCAGCGGATGTATGGCTTTGTGCGCAAACTGGTAGCCGAGGGACGGCAGGTCTATATGGTTTGCCCCGCGGTAGAGGATAACCCAGAGGGGTGGGAGGACCTGCCCGATCTGAAGGCGGTGACCTCCTATGCCGAGGAATTGAGTAAGCAGGTGTTCCCCGATCTGCGCGTGGGATTTGTGCATGGGAAACTGAAAGCCAGAGAAAAGGAAGCTGTCATGGGTGCCTTTTCCGCAGGAGAATTGGATGTACTGGTTTCCACCACCGTGATCGAGGTGGGTGTGGACGTACCGAACGCGGCGCTGATGATCGTGGAAAACGCGGAGCGCTTTGGCCTAAGTCAGCTTCACCAGCTCAGAGGCCGGGTGGGGCGCGGAACACACAAGTCCTACTGTGTGTTGGTGACCTCATCCCGCAGCCAAGTAAGCCGTACACGCTTAAAGGCTATGACGGACACCACGGATGGATTTAAAATTGCCGAGGAAGATTTGAAGCTGCGGGGACCAGGTGACTTTTTTGGAAACCGGCAGCATGGACTCCCTCAACTGCGCATCGCAGATCTGGCCGGGGATATGCGCCTGCTCAGTCAGGCGCAGGAGGCGGCACGACGGCTTTTGGCCCGGGATCCGGAATTAACCGGACCGGAGCACCGGATGGTGCGTCAGCGGATACAGGACCTATTCGCTCAACAGGCGGACATATTCAATTAAAAGGAGAAAAAGAACATGGATAAGATGGAACACGCCCGGAAGCTGCGGGCAACTGTAGACAAGCACTACAACTGCTGCCAGTCGGTGTTGGTCCCCTTCGCTCGGGAGATGGAAATCAGTGAGGAGCAGGCGTATGCCCTTGGCGCTCATTTCGGCTCCGGCATGCGCCATGGAAGTACCTGCGGAGCCCTGTCCGGGGCGCTGATGGTGGTGGGTGCCATGGGATATGGAGAACAGGAGGCTCAGGACATACTGCGCTCCTTCCGGGAGAAGAATGGCTGTACCGATTGTGCCCACCTGCTGGCCAGGGCCAAGGAGCGGGGTGAGGAGAAAAAGCCCCACTGCGACCGCTTGGTGTGTGAGTGCGTACAGGCCCTGCTGGCCCTGCTGGCCGAATGACCATTAGTCCACTGGAGCTGCTGCCGATTCCGCTTTTGGAGTGGTTTGGGGAGCACGCGCGGGTTTTGCCCTGGCGCTCCGACCCTACCCCCTACCATGTTTGGGTGTCGGAGATCATGCTGCAGCAGACGAGAGTAACTGCGGTACTGGGGTATTACGAACGCTTCATGGCAGCAGTGCCCACGGTAGCTGATTTGGCCCGTCTGCCGGAGGAACAGCTGATGAAGCTGTGGCAGGGGCTGGGCTACTATAACCGGGCCAGAAATCTGCAAAAGGCTGCCCGGCAGATCATGGATAACTTCGGCGGGATATTTCCGGATAACTACGAGGATATCCGTTCCCTGGCCGGGGTTGGTGACTATACAGCCGGGGCAATTGCCTCCATTGCCTTCGGAATCCCGGTGCCGGCGGTGGATGGCAACGTACTGCGGGTGGTCAGCCGCATCAATGGCGATGACAGCGATATTGCCCTGTCCACGACAAAGGAGCGGGTACGCCGGGAACTGGCCCAGATCATCCCTGTAGGGCAGGCCAGTTGGTTCAACCAGGCCATGATGGAGCTGGGGGCCACAGTGTGCCTACCCAACGGTGCTCCCCTGTGCGACCGGTGTCCGGCTCGGGAGTTTTGCAGGGCACAATTGGAAGATCGCACATCTGCTCTTCCGGTCAAGGCGCCGAAGAAGGCGCGGCGGGTGGAAGACCGGGTAGTGTTCCTGATCTTCCATGAGGGGCAGGTAGCCCTGAGACAACGGGCAAAACAGGGACTGTTGGCCGGATTGTGGGAATTCCCCAATGAGCCGGCACCGGCTGCGGATGCACTGTCTCAATGGAATATTCAGGTGCGGGATATGCAACTGGCCGGGACCGGCAGACACATTTTTACACACATCGAATGGCACATGACCGCCTATACGGTTCTGTCTGAAAACGATGCACTGCCGGAAGGCTGGGTATGGTCCGACAGAAACGAACTGGAACGGCAGTATGCTGTTCCAAACGCCTTCCGCGCGTTTGAACCGGTGGTAAAGAAAATGCTGGGATATTTTTGAGAGGAGGCAGCGGCAGTGGTATGCAATCTGTGTCCCCGCATGTGCGGGGCTGTACGTACCTGTGATCGGGGGGAAGGCTACTGCCGGATGCCAGAGGGGCCGGTGCTGGCGCGGGCGGCCCTTCACCACTGGGAAGAGCCGCCTGTCTCCGGAACGAGGGGATCTGGAACAATTTTCTTTTCCGGGTGTTCGCTGGGCTGTGTATTCTGCCAGAATGAAGAGATCAGCCATGAGGACTACGGAAAGCCGGTGACCTTGGAACGGTTGGGCCAAATTTGCCAGGAACTTATCGGGCAGGGAGCGCATAACATCAATTTTGTCACCCCCACCCACTATGCCCACACGATCAGCCGTTTGTTGGAAAACTACCCGTTCCGTGTTCCGGTGGTTTGGAACAGTGGCGGATATGAGCGGTCGGAGACCCTCCAGGCGCTGGAGGGAAGGGTGGATATCTATCTGCCCGACCTGAAGTATTTGGACACGGCAGCGGCGCAAAGGTATTCCGCAGCAGCCGATTATCCGCAGGTGGCCACTGCTGCCGTTCGCGAAATGGTGCGGCAGACGGGGCCGTATGAGTTGGACGAAGACGGTCTTTTGAAACGGGGCGTTATCATTCGACACCTGCTTCTGCCCGGTCAGCTGGCCGGAGCAAAGACTGTGATGGATTGGGTTGCAGGAGAATTTGAACCGGGAACGGTGCTGTTTTCTCTGATGAGCCAGTACACCCCCTGGGGCAGAGCATCCGAGTTTCCGGAAATTGACCGCAAACTGCGCGCAAGTGAGATCCGCGCGGCACAGCAGTATATGGCCGCGCTGGGGCTGGACGGCTTTGTGCAGGACAGCGAGAGCGCAAAGAGAGATTACACTCCCACATTTGATTTGACCGGAATATAAAAATCCCCTGCACGGCTGTGCAGGGGATTTTTAATGCTTTTAACTGAGTAGTTGGGTGTAGATATCCAGATACTCCCCGGCGGAGTGTTTCCAGGTGAAGTCGGCGGTCATAGCGGCCTTTTGCAGAGCACGCCATGCCTTGCGATCGGTGGAGTACAGCTCTACGGCCCGGCGCAGGGCCCACAACAGGTCGCCCGGGTCAGCGTTGGCAAAGGTAAAGCCCCGGCCCTCGCCGGTATACTGATTGTAAGGCGGTACGCTGTCCCGTAATCCGCCCGTCTCCCGCACCACAGGGAGGGTGCCAAATCGCATGGCGATCATCTGGGACAGGCCACAGGGTTCGGACACGGAGGGCATGAGGAACAGATCCGCACCGGCATAAATGACGTTGGACAGCGCGGCGGAGTACATGATCTGGGCAGAGAATCGGCCGGGATACTGGCGCTGGGCGGAGCGGAACGCCTCCTCGAAGTGCCAGTCTCCGGTACCCAGCACCACCATCTGCACGTCCATTTCCATGATCTGAGGCAGGGCATCCACCACCATGCCAAAGCCCTTATGTCCCACCAGGCGGGAGACACAGGCGATGATGGGAACATTTGGATCTTCGTTTAGGCCGATCGCGGATTGAAGGGCCGCCTTGCACGCCCTTTTTCCTGTGACGGGAGCACGGGGGGTAAAGTTGCGGGCGATGGCAGGCATGGTGGCCGGGTCGTACAGCTTGGTATCAATACCGTTGAGGATGCCCCGCAGCTTTCCACTGTGGGCGGCAATGACCCCGTCCAGCCCGTGGGCGTAGAAAGGATCAAGCAGTTCCTGTGCGTAGGACGGGGATACGGTGGTGACGAAGTCGGCGGCAATGATGGCACCCTTCATCAGGTTCACGTCCCCAAAGTGCTCCAGCATATTTTCGTTGAAGTAGCTGGAATTGAGACCCAGAATATCCTCCAGCACGTCCCGTCCGTAGCGGCCCTGATACTCGATGTTGTGAATGGTGAACACCGAGCGGGCGTGGCTGAGCTGCGGGATGCGGTAGCGCTCTTCCATAAGATAAATGGGAATTAGGGCGGTCTGCCAGTCATTGCAGTGGATGATATCGGGGTACCAGTTGAGCTGGCCCACAGTTTCCAGAACCGCGCGGGAGAAGTAGGCGAAGCGCTCGCAGTCGTCAAAGTGGCCATAGAGCTGGCTGCGCTTGAAATAAGTCTCATTATCTATGAACCAGTAGGTGACCCCGTCATGCTCCAACTCAAATACGCCGCAGTAGACATTGCGCCAGGCTATGGCCACATCAAAATACTTCAGGAAGGTCATCTGGCTGCGCCAGTTTTCACCGATCCCCTCGTACAGGGGAAGGATGACATGGACCTGATGCCCGGCGGCAGCCAGGGCAGGGGGTAGAGAGCCGGCGACATCGGCCAGGCCTCCGGTTTTGATGAAAGGAGCTACTTCAGATGCGGCAAATAAGATATTCATAATGTGACCTCGATTCACGGTGATGAGGGGGCGGTCGGGCCGCCCTTGGTCAGCCTGGCTGACCGCTTGTCAAAAGGGGATTAGATTGTCGTGCCTTTGGGAATGGCGATGGGATAGGTCTCCTGACCGTTCAAAGTCCGCTTTTCGCCGATACGGACATTTTTATCTGCGACAGCATAGGAAACTCCCGCATCTTTTCCAACTACTGTGCCCTGCATGAGTACGCAGTTGGACACCTTAGCGCCTCTTTCCACTACCACACCCCGGAAAAGGATGGAATTTTCCACCTGCCCTTCGATCACACAGCCGTCTGCAACGAGAGAGTTGTGGCATTTGGAATCGGGACCGTAATAGGTAGAAGGGTCAAAGCGGTCTTTGGTGCGCACGGGTGTGGTTGGAGGGAAAAGGTTGCTGCGTACCTCGGGCCTGAGCAGGTCCATGGAGCGCTGGAAGTAGTCCTTTACGGAATGGAAACGGCCCACATAGCCATCATACTGATAAGCCATGATCTTCAGGGTGTCCAGTCGTGGCATCAGAACACCCCGGCTGAAAGAGTAGATATCGTGGGTGGCACAATCCTCCACCAAAGACAACAGAAGGTTCTTGGATAAGATGCAGATATCCAGAGATTCCATCCCGCTGGGCACACTGTTTGGGTTGACTACAATATCAGTCACCCGGCCCGTGGTATCTGTGGTGAGGTACTGGCATTCATGGGGGATGCCCCAACGGTTCTTGGTGCAAACCAAAGTAATGTCACTTTCGGAGGCAAGATGTTGGCGCAGCACATCGCCCAGAGAGAGATTGACGGCCAGGTCGCCCCAGGCAAGGACCACATACTCCTGGCGGATGTTGCGCAGGTAAGACGCTACACCTACCAGAGCATCCATATTGCCCCGGTATTCA
Organism: Lawsonibacter sp.; assembly: GCA_045534105.1. Lineage (GTDB taxonomy): Bacteria > Bacillota > Clostridia > Oscillospirales > Oscillospiraceae > Lawsonibacter. The sequence goes on from JAZSJB010000113.1 coordinate 18,684, forward strand.
CCCTGGGTCCGCTCATCGGTACTGAAGGGAGGCAGGATGCGCAGGCCGCCGTGCTTGCGGCTTAGATCCCAGTCCTTGCCGGAGCCTACATGGTCCAACAGCGATTGATAGTTCTCATGGACGATAAGTCCGATATCGGACACACCGGCATTGACCATGTTGGAAAGCATAAAGTCAATGAGCCGGTAGCGGCTTCCATAAGGAACAGAGCAGGTGTTCCGGTGGTTAGTCAGTCCACCCAGATTGCGGTGAGAGTGATAGGCGAAAATAATGCCGTGCAGATCGTTCATACCCGCTCGCCTCCTTTCACGTTATCACGGACCATGGCATGCGCAGTGACAACGGCCTTTTTGCCTATGGTGACACCGCCGGCTACCACAGCCACGCCCCAGTCCGGGTCAGTGCCGTCAGGTGGGGTGCCAACGCAGGCCTCCTGTTCGATCACCGCGTTTTCCGCGATGATGGAGTATTCGATCTTTGCCCCAGCACGAACGGTGACGCCGGGCATGAGAATGGAGTAGCGCACTTCGGCCCCCTCCTCCACGGTAACGGAATGGAACAGAATGGAGTTTTCCACTGTACCAAACACACTGGATCCGCCGGAGACCAGAGAGTGGGATATTCTGGAACCCGGACCGGTAACGTGGGGCGGTGTGACAGGGGTTCGGGCATAGATGGGCCAACTGGGGTCATACAGGTCGATACTGGTCCGTGGGGCCAGCATATCCATGTTGGCATCCCAGAGCGAATCAATCGTGCCTACGTCTTTCCAATAGCCCTGGAAGCGGTAGGCCGCCATTTTCTCACCGGCGGCAAGCATGTTGGGGATGATGTTCTTGCCGAAGTCGTTGGAGGAATCGGGATCTTCCTCGTCCTGGATCAGATACTGGCGCAGCTTGGACCAGGAGAATACATAGATACCCATGGAGGCCAGATTGCTTTTGGGCTGGGGAGGCTTCTCCTCAAATTCAAAGATGATGTCGTTCTCATCCACGTTCATAATGCCAAAGCGCTTGGCTTCCTCCATAGTGACTTCCAGAACGGAGATGGTACAGGCAGCCCCTACCCGCTTATGGTGGTCCACCATTTTGGAGTAGTCCATCTTATAAATATGGTCGCCGGACAGGATGACAACATACTCTGGGTCGTACATGTCCAGGAAGCCGATATTCTGATAGATGGCGTTGGCAGTGCCTTTATACCAAGTTCCCTGGTCTCCTTCCCTCATATAGGGCGGAAGGATATGTACACCGCCGTCGGACCGGTCCAGGTCCCACGGCTGTCCGGAGCCGATATAGCTGTTCAGCTCCAGAGGGCGGTACTGTGTCAGCACCCCCACAGTGTCAATTCCGGAATTGACGCAGTTGGAAAGAGGAAAATCAATGATGCGGAATTTGCCGCCGAAGGGGACGGCCGGTTTCGCCACATGACTGGTCAGAGCGTAGAGTCGGCTACCCTGGCCACCTGCCAGAAGCATTGCTACACATTCTTTTTTCATTCCGAGTTCACCTCAAGGTTTTTTTGTTATCCGTCTGGTTTTGGGCGGTGAGAGCTGATAAATGACACAGCCGGTGGGGGGGATATTGATCTCCAGAGACTGCTCCTGCCGGTGCCAGGGGATGGCCTGGGTGTGGACACAAACATCGTCCCCCAGACCACAACCGCCAAACTGCGGCCATTCAGAATTGAATACCAGCGCGTACTCCCCAGCCTGCGGGGCTCCTATCCGATAAAACGGACGGTGGACGGGCGAAAAGTTACAGGCAACCAGAAGGAAGCTGCTGTCTCGGGCTCGGCGCAAGTAGGCCAGGACGTTACTTTGGGCATCGTCCGCCTCCAGCCATTCAAAGCCCTGCCAGCTGTTGTCCTGCTCCCACAGGGCGGGCTGGGCCAGATAGAAGGCGTTGGCGGCCTTGAAGAAAGCATGCAGCTTTTGGTGGGGTTCATAGTCCAGAAGATGCCAGTCCAAAGAGTGTTCATAGTGCCATTCGTTGAACTGTCCGAGCTCACTGCCCATGATGAGTAGCTTTTTCCCCGGATGGGTAAGCATATAGGACCAGAAGCCGCGCACAAAACCGAATTTCTGCCCGTCCCAGCCGGGCATCTTCCCCATGAGAGAACCCTTCATATGGACTACCTCGTCATGGGAGATGGGTAAAATATAGTTCTCATTGAAGGCGTACATGAGGGAGAATGTCAGGTCCCGGTGGCTGTATTGCCGGAAAATTGGGTCTGTTTTCAGGTAATGGCATACATCGTTCATCCAGCCCATATTCCATTTGAAGTTAAAGCCCAGGCCGCCCTGATCCACAGGATGGGTCACTTTGGGCCAGGAGGTGGCCTCTTCCGCGATCATAAGCACGTCCGGGTGATCGGCAAAGATGGCGGTATTCAACTTTTGTAGGAAGTCCACAGCTTCCAGATTTTCGTGCCCGCCGTGGATATTGGGCATCCATTGACCACCTGTCCGGCCATAATCCAGGTAGAGCATGGAGGAGACGGCATCAACACGCAGACCGTCAGCATGGTACTGTTCCAGCCAGAACATGGCGGAAGAAAACAGGAAGGAGCGCACCTCATTGCGCCCCAGATCAAAGCAGTTGGTACCCCACTCGGGATGTTCCCCCTTGCGGGAGTCTGCATACTCATAGGTGGGTGTTCCGTCAAAATGATACAGACCAAACGCGTCCCGGGGAAAGTGGGCCGGGACCCAGTCCAGAATGACTCCTATCCCGGCCTGGTGGAGCTGGTCAATGAGGTACATCAAGTCATGGGGCGTACCGAATCGGCTGGTGGCGGCGAAGTAGCCGGTGCACTGATAGCCCCAGGACATATCCAACGGGTGTTCCATGACCGGCAGAAATTCCACGTGCGTATAGCCCATTTCTTTCACATAAGGGACAAGAAAACGGGCGATGTCCCGGTAGGTAAGAAAACCTCCCTCCCCGGTGCGGCGCCAGGATCCCAAGTGAACCTCATAAATATTCACGGGGCGCTGGTAGGGCGGATGAGCACGGCGATATGCAAGCCAGTTCTCATCGCCCCAGACATAGCCGGACAGGTCATACATCACACTGGCAGTATCGGGGCGCAGTTGGGCCCAGAATGCGTAGGGGTCAGCCTTGCCAACATAGTGGTCATCAGAAGACCAGACAGCATACTGGTAGGTATCCCCCTGGACCACATCCGGGATGAAGCCCTCCCAAAGACCGCCTTCCACACGCATCAGCGGGTGGGATCGGGGGTCCCAACCGTTGAACGGTCCGAATACACACACCTGCCTGGCGTTGGATGCCCAGACCCGGAAAAAGAAGCCGGATTGTTCTCCCTGTTGGTGCGGATGAGCGCCAAACCATTGCCACGCCCGGAGTCCACGGCCCTCTGTAAAGGCCTCCAGCCCAAGATAGCGGTCATAGGATGAAAATTTTTCCTTTGTTTTACCCATAGATACACCTGAAATCCGAAAGAAATTGAAACAAAATCGCTCGCTGTGATTGTCTACAACATTCCACCCAAAAACAAGCCTATAATTTAGATAAATTATACAACTTTATTGTCGTGCAGTCAAGGAAAGATTAGGATGTTTTAAAAGTTAATCCCTTTGCGCCATGCGCCTCAAAGGGACAGCGGCCGGGGATATCCCCGCCCGCTGTCTATTTCAGCCGGCCATAAGCATGCGACGGAGCATGCGGGAAAAAATTCCTGCCATAGAAAGGCGTTTTACGGACTGAACTGCAACGATGGGAACGGTGTCCTTGATCTCACCGTTTACACGCACCGTCATCTGTCCGAGCTGTTGGCCTTCTTCCACGGGTGCTTCCACGTCCTGGGCCACAGATAGTTCTGTGGTGATTTGTCCGGCACTGTCCCGGCTGAGGAGCAGGCGGCAGTCGCGTGACAAACGGGGTTGGACCTGATCACTCTCTCCAAGCAGGACCGTGACAGGCGGCAATGCCTGGTCCGGGTAGACCGTGGTCAGGCCATAGTTGGCAAAACCATAGTCCAGCAGGGTTTTAGCTGCTTGAAAACGGTCGTCCGAGGTAGGCGATTTCATGACTGTGGCAATGAGCTCCATGCCATCTCGTTCGGCGGTAGCAGACAGACAGTAGAGGGCGGAATCGGTGAATCCGGTTTTGAGTCCCGTGGCGCCATTATAGAAGCGAACCAGGCGGTTGGTGTTGGAAAGTCCAAAGGCTCCGCCACGAATGGAGTCCATCCATATGGTTGTATAGGCCTGGATGTCCGGATGGTGCAGAATAAGCTGGCGGGACATGAGAGCAATATCGTAGGCAGAAGTATAATGTTCGGCTACGGGCAGACCTGTGCAGTTGGAAAAGTGAGTGTCCTTCATGCCCAATTCTGCCGCTCGGGCGTTCATTTTCTCCACAAAGGCAGTCTCGCTGCCTGTGAGATGCTCGGCCATGGCAACGGCGGCATCGTTTGCAGAGGAAACTGCAATGCACTTGAGCAGGTCGTGGACGGACATCTGCTCCCCTTCCTCCAGGAACACCTGAGAGCCGCCCATACTGGCGGCATAAGCGGAGGTGGATACCATATCTTCCTTGGCGATTCGGCCGCTATCCAGGGCCTCCATCACCAGAAGCAGGGTCATTACCTTGGTCACGCTGGCCGGTTCCAGCTTTTCGTGGGCATTGTTCTCGTACAGGACCGTGCCCGTTTCCTTTTCCATCAACACAGCGGACGCAGCGTTGACCTGCGGACCGGCAGGTGCCGCGTGGACACAGGGCAGCAGCATGGCTACGGCCAGCAGGGTGGGCAACACTCGTTTCATGGGTGGTTCCTCCAAACATTTCATTCTGATAAAGAGGATGTGGAGGAAAAAGGTATGCTATTCCGGGGGCTAAAAAGAAATTTTTTGAAATTTTTCAGATTGGTGTACGAAAACATACACTTTTTACCCTGATCCTACCATTAATGGGAGGTGAATTTATGGGAAAACGATCGAGGGCGCCCAACCGAAATGACATTTTACAAAAAATGTGTGACATGGCACAGGTCAGATTTAACGATGCGGTGCGGCTGGCCTACCTGACCGGAGAACAGGCAGACGAGATCGCCCAACTGGATCTGACTGCGCTGACGGAATTCAAGCGGAACCCCTCAGGGGCGGTGGAGATCAAGCTGGCAGACCGGCTGGCGGTACTGGAAAAGGTGCTGGAGCTGTTGGCGGAAGAAAACAGTTCTCAGGGCGAACAGTTTCTTCAGGCATTTGTGGAACAGGGACAGGAGGGTGGCTAAGACCGGTGGAGATCAGTCACTTTTCTCCCAAACAGAAGCGTCTGATGCTGTGGTGGTGCCGGCAGGAGGACCGGAAACATGATGCTGTGATTTGTGATGGAGCTGTGCGCAGCGGCAAAACACTGTGTATGGGACTTTCCTTTCTTTTTTGGGCCATGGCGTGCTTTAACGGACAGGGGTTTGCCCTGTGTGGAAAGACCATACAATCGGTTCGGCGCAACCTGCTGCGCGAACAGCTTCCTGTCCTGCGGAAGCTGGGCTTTGAGTGCCGGGAGCAGATCTCGCGTAATCAGGTGACGATTCAGTTGGGCGGACGGGAAAATGTGTTTTATCTGTTCGGCGGAAAAGACGAAGGCAGCGCCGACCTGATCCAGGGGCTGACCCTGGCGGGAGTGCTGCTGGACGAAGTGGTGCTTATGCCCCGTTCCTTTGTAGAACAGGCCTGCGCCCGGTGTTCCGTGGAGGGGGCCAAGTTATGGTTTTCCTGCAATCCGGAGGGGCCGGAACACTGGTTCTATCGGGAGTGGATCTGCCGGCTCAGGGAGCGCAATGCCCTGTATCTTCACTTTACCATGGAGGACAACCCTTCTCTTTCACCCCGCGTGCGGGCGCGGTATGAGGCCATGTTTCAGGGAACCTTTCACCGCAGATTTGTATTGGGACAGTGGGTTGCGGCCCAAGGGCTGGTATATGACTTCTTTTGCCGGGAGGATTGCCCCCGCCCGCCGGAAGGAGAAATGGAATGCTGGTGCATTTCCTGCGATTACGGGACAGTAAACCCCGCCTCCTTTGGACTTTGGGGGCTGCGGCAAGGCGTTTGGTACCGCATAGCAGAGTATTACTACGATTCCCGCAGAAATGGCAGCCAAAAGACGGACCGGGAGTATGCCCGGGAGCTGGAACGTCTGGCGGGAGGCAGGCGGATCCGGCAGGTGGTGGTGGATCCTTCTGCGGCCAGCTTTATCGAGGTGCTGCGGCGTGAGGGCTGGAATGTGGTCCGGGCGAAGAACGACGTATTGTCCGGCATCCGTGTTACCGCCCAGCTGTTGCGCAGCGGAACACTGGTCATATGCAACAGTTGTCCGGATGCCATCCGGGAGTTTGGCCTGTACCGCTGGGAGGAGGACGCAGCCCAGGACCGGGTGAGAAAGCAGGACGATCACGCTATGGATGACATTCGATATTTTGCCGCCACCATAGCCGCACCCGGGGCCCATAAGCCGCCGGTTTTTGCCGGAAGCGTGTACCGGCCAAGCAGAATGTGAAAAGGAGCAACGTGGATGAAGATTTTCCAAAAGAAGCAGCCCCGGGTACAGGGGGCTGCGGTCCAGGTGCGAAACTGCGGACAGCACCCCTTTGGTATGCTGGAGCGATATGTGCCCCTGAAAGAAGGCGAAAGCCAACTGTACCGGGCCATTCGGGAGGCCGTTCCTATTGTAGATGCCGCGGTTTTGAAGCTGATCCGTTTGTGCGGCGGTGTGAGTGCGGTGTGTGAGGATAAGCGGGCACAGGCGGAGTTGGATCATTTTTTAAAAACTGTTCCCACTGGACGCGGGCAGCGGGGTATCCAGTCCTTTCTGGACGGGTATCTGGACTGTATGCTCACCTGCGGACGGGCAGTGGGCGAAATTGTCCCGGACCGGGAAGGGCGGGATGTGGCAGCCGTACTGTGGTGTAACCCGGCATCTATAGAAGTGCTGGAGGGACAGACTCCTCTGGATTTTGTTCTTTGCCAGCGCACCTGCGGCGATCCGGAGCCTCTGCCTTGTCAGGATCTGCTGCTGTTCACTCCCTTTCAGCCGGAGGCAGACAATCCATACGGGGTGTCATTGCTGAGGTCCATGCCCTTTATGGCAGAGATCCTGCTGAAGATATATCAGGCCATCGGGCTGAACTGGGAGCGCGTGGGGAACGTGCGCTTTGCCGTGGTATGCAAGAACGCAGAGGGCGAAGAACTGTATGCCAAAGAGCGCTGTGAGCAGGTCGCACGGGAATGGAGCAGGGCCATGCAAGCGGGCAGTCAGGGCAGCGTGCGGGACTTTGTGGCCATGGGAGATGTGGACATCCGGGTCATCGGCGCGGATAACCAGGTGCTGGACAGCGAGGTGCCGGTGCGGCAGATCCTGGAACAGCTTATCGCCCGCACCGGCATCCCCCCCTTTATGCTGGGCCTTTCCTGGTCTTCTACTGAACGCATGAGCAGTCAACAGGCAGACCTGATGACCAGTGAGATCACTGCCATTCGCCGCAGTCTGGAACCGGTGGTGGAGCGAATCTGTGAGACCTTCCTGCGTCTGCGGGGCTGGGGCGGCAGCGTAACGGTGGAATGGGAGGATATCAATCTCCAGGATCAGGTGGAAGAGGCTCGGGCGGAGCTCTACCGCCGCCAGGCGGACAATCTAAAAACGGAGGCAGAAGAATGAACGTGAACAAGCAGGCACACTGCGGCGGGACCGCTGTGGTGGACGAGCAGGAGTTGGCACAGATTAATCACTTTAGCCGCAAAACGCTGACTGCGGACGAGGTATACACCTTTGCCGTGCGGCTGTGTGACAACGAAGTTGACCGGGATGGAGAGCGTTTTGAAGGCGAAACGCTGGACAAACTTGCCGAGCTGTTTGTGGGCAAGACAGGGATCTTTGACCACGAGTGGTCGGCAAACGGCCAGACAGCCCGCATTTACCGCACGGAAGTGGCAGAGGAACCCGGAACGCTGACCATGGTTGGGGACGGCTACCGGTATATTAAGGGCTATGCCTATATGCTGCGCACGCCGGGCAATCAGGAGCTGATCGCCCAGCTGGACGGCGGCATTCTGCGGGAGGTAAGTGTGGGCTGCGCGGTGGGGCGCAGTGTATGCTCCATCTGCGGAAAGCAGGCGGGCAGCTGCTCGCACAAGAAGGGTGAACACTATGACGGCAAGCTGTGCTACACCAAACTGGAGGGGGCAATGGATGCCTTTGAGTGGTCTTTTGTCGCCGTCCCCGCACAGCCTAAGGCAGGGGTGCTCAAAACCAAGCGCAAGACTGATGAATTGACGCTGAAACAGCTGGTGGAAAAGCAGCCGGGCTGCCGACACGAGCTGGAGGAGCTGGAGCGGGATGCCCGGTTGGGCAGACGCTACATGGCCGCACTGCGCCGTGAGGTAGTGCGCCTGTCCGGGCTGAGCCAGGAGGGCGTGGACCACAGGGTAATGGAAAGCATTGCGGAAAAACTGGAGGAACCGGAACTGTTGGAACTAAAGCGTGTCTATGCCAAGCAGGCGGCGCAGCGTTTCCCCTTGATGACCCAACTGGAGCATCACGCTGAAAACGCGGTTGAACCTATGGCTGACGGCGCGTTTTTGATCTGAACAGGACCGATCCTATATAAAAAACAGGAGGAAATCAGATGAAGAAGATCTCTTTTGAGAGCGTAGGCAGCCTGACGGCGACTTTCTTTGCCCAGGAGGGCGTGGCGGACGGTCAGGTGGTCAAAGTGACCGGCAACGGTACGGTGGGCCCCTGCGAGGCGGGTGACGCGTTCTGCGGCGTAGCCGGCATGCCCCGCAACGGTGCAGTGGGGGTGCAGCTGGGCGGCTTTGTGACGGTGTCCGCCACCCTGCCGCTGAACGTGGGTAAGGTAGCCCTGTCTGCTGACGGCAAGGGCGGCATCAAGGCCGACGAGAACGGCGACGTTATGCTCGTGGTCGATGTGGACACAGTGGCCAATACCGCTGTGATCTGTCTGTAAGGAGGAACGGAATATGGCATATCAGTATGACAATCTGAAGCTGGAAAAGGGCATGTACCATGAGGCAGGCAAGAGCTTTACTCAGGTGCTGGAGAGCATGGATCCCGGCCAGCAGTACAAGGGAACTGCTCTGGAGGGCCTGGACGCGTTCCAGCGCCAGCTCAAGCGTTTTGACATCAAGGTGAAGGGCGCTGGCAGCGATGTGGTGGAAAAGTTTTTCCGCACCGCCGATTCTGCCGTGCTCTTTCCAGAGTACATCGCCCGCAGCGTGCGCCAGGGCATGGAGGAGCAGAATCTGCTGCCCAACATCACTGCTGCGGTGACCCGTTTTGACGGCATGGACTACCGCTCTATTACCACCCAGGCCGGCGGTGAGGACAAGCAGCTGCGCCGTGTGGAGGAGGGTGCTGCGATTCCCAGCACCACAGTAAAGGTTCAGGACAATCTGGTCAAGCTCCACAAGCGCGGCCGCATGCTGGTAGCCTCTTATGAGGCTATCCGCTACCAGAAGCTGGATCTGTTCTCCGTTACTCTGCGCCAGATCGGTGCCCACATCAACCGCATGCATCTGGAAGATGCCATTGATGTGCTCATCAACGGCGACGGCAACGAGAATGCCGCCCGGGAATATTCCGTGGCCTCCAACGGCGTGCTCACCTATGAGGATCTGGTGGATTTCTGGGCCCAGTTCGACCCCTACGAGATGAACACTCTGCTGGTGAGCAATGACATGATGGTCAAGATGCTTAAGCTGCCCGAGTTCCAGAATCCCATGACCGGTCTGAACTTCCAGGGTACCGGCAAGCTGACTACCCCTCTGGGTGCCACTCTGCTGCGCACCTCTGCTTTGCCTGAGGGTAAGATCATCGGTCTGGACCGCAACTATGCGCTGGAGATGGTGCAGGGCAGCGATGTGATCATTGAGTATGACAAGCTCATCGACCGACAGCTGGAACGCGCCGCGATCACCAGCATCAGCGGCTTTGCCAAGCTGTTCCCCGAGGCCGCCAAGGTGCTGAGCGTGTGATGACACAACGCATCGCGGAATTGGCGCGGACACTGGGTCAGGTGTCTGAGCAGGAAGAAGAACTGCTGGCCACCCTGTGCAATGCCGTCTGTCAGGAACTGGACGCAAGCTTGCGGGACGAGGTTTCTCCGGATGACTGCCCGGATGTTTTCGCGCTGGCCGGGGCATGGCTGGCGCTGGCCGGCCTGGAAGTAAGCCGGGGCGCGGGACAGGCTGAGTCCTTTACCGCAGGCGATGTAACCGTACGGTCCGGCAATACGGAAAACAAGGCCCGTTTGCTGCGAATGCAGGCAAAGCACCTGTTGTCCGGTTGGACAAAGGATAACGCATTTGTCTTTTTTGGAGTGTGATCGCTATGAAAAAAAGTGATTTTCCTTCCGTTTCGGGCCGGTACGGACAAAATGTGACGATATATACCCAGGCTGCGCCGGAGGGGATTGCCACACGGGCTTTTTTTCAGGCGATACGGGAGCGGGGGACGGAACAAACCGTCCCCTCTCCCATGGGCTGGGTAAATCAGGACCGTTTCCTCTATCTTGGTCCCGCCCACATAGCACTGGAGGACGCATGCCGGGTGGAAGTATGGGGCGAGGTATACCGAGCTGTGTCGGTACAGCCGATCTACATAGGTGACACACTGTCTCACTGGTGGGCGGTGTTCACCCGCAGAGAGCGTGAGGTGGTTGAATGAAACTGGATGAACTTCAGGAATCGTTGGCTGGATTCTTCCGGGAGCGCGGGGTAGATGCGATGGCAGCCTGGCCGGAGACGGAGCGAACAAAAAGTGATGGGCCAGTAGTGCTGGTTTCATTGGAGAAGGTAAACTGCACTCCGGCAGGACTGCAGGACTATCTGGGTCAGCAGTTTGATGCGCAAACCGCCCAATGGAAGGACCTCTATGGTCGCAAGGCGCAGTTGACGTTTACCCTGGACATTCTGGGGCAGCCCAGAGCAGGCGCGCACGCCTGCCGGAATGTATTTGATCAGCTGCTTTTGCTCTTACAGACAGAGAAACCAACAGGTCTGAGCGTGCGGGAGCTGACCGGGGATGAAATGGAATATGACAAGAAGGAAGGTTTGCTGAGACTGCGCTGCCATCTGGAGTGTGCCGGTTGGCTGTGCACCGCGGGCGACGAGGCAGGTACCTTCCTTGACTTTACTTTGAGAGGTGACGTGAACTCATGAGCATTACAGTACATGAGCGGCCGGGGGTATATTCCTCGTACACCGCTTCCACGGCGGTAAGCGGCAGGAGCGGGCGCAAAAATGCGGGCCTGGTCGTTCAGATGGAGCAGCCGAGCCAGGTGATGTGGACCATCACCCGTTACGAAGATGCCGTTGCCGCCTTTGGCTCGGAGCAAGATGAAAATGCCACTGCACTGGTTCGACTGCTGCTGCAGAACGGTGCGGCACAGGTAATGGTCTTCCCGGTGGAGGGAAGTGATCTGGCGAACTATAAGGCCGCCTTTGAACGGATGGCCGGGACGGAAGATATTGCCCTGACTGTGTGCGACAGCACAGCGCTGGATGTGCAGCAGGCGCTTCGCGACAGTGTACATGCGGCTTCTTGCGCGCAGCGTGAACGCATCGCGGTGGTGGCCGGGAGCGCAGATGAAACGGTGGCCCAGTTGGTGGAGCGGGCCGCACAGCTGAACAGCGAGCGGGTGGTATTGACTGCACCCGGTTGTTTGGATCAGAGTGGAGAGAGCCTTTCCGGAGTGCAGTTGGCCGCGGCGGTCGCCGGTGCCATCGCCGGAGAGAGCGACCCTGCTGTCCCGCTGGGCGGCGCACAGCTTTCCGGTATGTACGGTCTGAACTGCCACTATGAGGACAGCGAACTGGATGTTCTGATCCGGGGCGGAGTAACGGTGGCAGAGGCCTCCGGCGGGGTGGTCAGCGTGGTACGTGGCGTGACCACACGAACCACCACAGACGGCGCAGCAGACAGCACCTGGAGAGATCTTTCCGCCGTGCTGGTGGTGGACGATGTGATCCCAACTATCCGAAACGCGCTGAAGCGCCGATTCCGCCGGGCAAAAAATACGGTTCAGGGCCGGGGCGCCATTCGCTCCCAGGTGGTTCTGGAACTGGAAAACAAGCTGGCCCGCGAGATCATCACCGGCTATGAGCAGGTGAGCGTCAGCGGCGACAGCGAGGACCCCACCCGGTGCCTGGTTGATTTTTCCTTTACGGTCACACACGGCATCAATCAGATTTGGTTGAGTGCCCACATCACGGTCTAAGGAGGGGAAAATATGACGATCACAGGATTTCCCACCAGCAGCGATATTTATCTGGAGGTGGACGGTACAAAGGTGGCAGTAGTGCAGAGCTACTCCGCGAAGGCTACCAAGTCCAGCACTGCTGTGGAAGCGTTTGGTGAAAAAGAACCCATCGCCACGGTGGCCGGTCCGATCAAACACGAACTGGAACTGTCCCGGTTGTATGCAACCGATGAGGCCATTCGGGATGGTGTGGACTTTTATGCGCTGGAGGATTTTTCGCTGGTTATCTGCAAGCCGGATCGCCGGATCATTTATTCCGGCTGCCAGTGGAGCAACATCAGCGAGGAGGCCGGACTGGGCAATATGGTGCTGGAGAAGGTCAAAGTGGTGGCCTCCAGGCGCATCGAGACGGAGGTATAAGGATGAACCAGAGTCTTCTGGGCCGCCCATCCGAACTGGAACTGGAGGATGGGCGGCATTTGCGCCTGCTCAGTGCCATGGAGGTGCTGGAAGCGCGGCGGGAAGCCGAGTGGCTGGCCCGTGACGGCCGGGAGCGGCCGCTGTGCTCCAATGCCTGTCTGCTGGCCCGGGCTATGGTCAAGGATGGAGTTCCGATGTTTCGGGATGGCAGCCATGTTATGGATCAGTTGACAGTGGAAGAGATCGACACTCTGGCCAGGCAGTGGGCACAGTTCAACGCGCAGGTCAATCCAGGCCCCAGTGTTGTAAGTGACCGGGTAGAAGAATTAAAAAATGTCTGGAGCACGCCCAGGAAGAGCGGCTGTACTGGCGCGTGCTGCGATCCTTTTCAGCCCTGCCCACGGAAGATCGCGTCCGAGCGATGAAGGACCGGGACTTTTTGTGGTGTGCGTTGAACCTGATGCTGGATGATGAGGAAGAACTGGCCCAGTTGTGCCCCGCGTGTCACAGCCGCGCTATGGAGGAGCGCTGCATAGCATGCGGCGTTCCCTTGAAACTGGCCGAAGGAAGCGTCAATGGTAGTTTCGATCAAGACCGTTTCCTGGCGTTGAAGCGGGGTGATGACAGATGACCGATTATCTGGAAGCGTTGATTGACGCCGGGGAGCAGGCTGATCAGGAACAAGCGTTATCCTGGAAAAAATCGCGGCTGCTTCCTGCCCAGCTTGCAGTTGCGGAGAATGACGGTGGGTTTACAGATAGTGTCCTCGCCGTTGGAGGTACCGCGCTCCCTGCCGGACGAAACATACTTTCGCAAGTGGATGAAGCCTGGGCGCAGGAGGGTGCTGTGCCGACGTTGAGCCAACCACCAGACGGACAGCCGATCGGCCGTGACCTCCACACCCTTTCGTGGTCGCTGGAACTGGAATTGAGAAAACTGCACCGGGCTGTTCGTCCGCAGAAAGCGAGGAGTTCTGCTCTGCCGCTGCATTCGGCACAGCAAGGTTTCTCCGAAAACGGTTTCTTCCTTAGCCCGGCATCAGGCCGAGGCGGCCCGGCAGGCTATGCCGAACTGGTGGATATGCATTTTGCCAGGGATGCCCGCCGATATGACGGTCCCCTGCGTTTGCTTTGATCAAAAGGAGGATGAGCGGCTTTGAATTTAAGCCCAATGCGATACAAAAACTATATCTGGCCCCACAATCCAAGGGTATACACCATCGATTATGAGCGGGTAATGACGGAAAACAAGGTGCCTTACGGCCTGTATCATTTACAGGATCTGGGCCGCAAGCACAGGGTGATGAGGGGCGAAGGAGAATTTGCCGGGCCGGACGCATATGCACAGTTTGGCGCGCTGGCCAATGTGTTTTATTCTCAAGGGCCCGGGCCGCTTGTTCATCCCTTGTGGCAGACAGCTAATGCTTTTTTTGTGGAGCTGTCCCTGAAGCAGGAACCCAGGCCGGACTATGTAAGCTACTCCTTTGTGTTCTGGGAGGATCTGGAATACTATAACACTGCTCTGAGCACACAGACAGGTGGGACATCCCAGGATGCACTCGTGCCCGGCAACGGTGGACCACTGGTACACACGGTGGTGAAGGGCGACACTCTATGGGGAATTTCCAAGCGGTATGATGTAACGGTGGACCATCTTCTGCGGAACAATCCCCAAATCAAGAACCCTAATTTGATACGGGTGGGCGAGGAGGTGCGTGTGCGGTGACCGCATATCTGATCACAAACGACGGCAGCCGGCATAAATTGCCTGAGCTTCTGGAGTGGACTATGGAATACGGATGCGGATCTCCATGTGACAGCTTCCGCGCTGTCTGCCTTTGGTCCTGTGACAACGACGGGGTGCTGGCAAACGCAGTGCGGTTTACGGCGTGGCAGGCAGACGAGCTTGTTTTTACCGGGGTCGTGGATGAATGTGAGGTCTCCTGGTCTACATACGGTTGCCGGCTGGAGGTAACCGGCCGGAGCATGGCAGCTCTGCTGCTGGACAATGAAGCTCTTGGAACAGACTATGACGTGGCTACGATCCAGGACATTCTGCACGACCATGTTTATCCCTATGGCATCCAGGTAGCGCAGCAGGATATGCTGCCCGCGGCAGAGCACTTTTGCATCGACTACGGGAGCAGCGAATGGTCCGTACTGTATCAGTTTGCCCGATACCACGGTGGGATAACGCCCCGGTTTGACCGACAGGGGCGGCTGCTCCTGACCTGCTGGCAGGAGCAGGAAGCAAAGGTGATAGATGACCGTGTGCCGGTGACGGCGCTGACAGCCCGGGACAAGCGCTACGGAGTCTTATCCGAAATATGGGTTCGGGAGGCCGGGAAAGCCCCCGCCGTATACAAGGTGGCCAATGATACGTTCCGGTCTGCGGGCGGCCAGTGCCGCCGTATGTTTACCATGCCCAGCAAAAGCAATTATCAGGCTATGCGCTATCAGGGGAATTATCAGTTAGAGCACTCTGCCGGAGAACTGCTGACTCTGGACGTAGAGGTCGCCCTGCCGTTTTGCGCGTGGCCCGGGGATCTGGTGCGGATGGAGCGGACCGGTTGGGGGCGAAACGGACTGTGGCGGGTGGCCCGGTCCTCAGTAAGCATGGACACGCGGGGCTATTACACACGACTTGAACTGGTGCCCCCGGACACGATGATTTGAGGTGAGAAAGATGTGGACATCCAGTCAGATGAAAACAGCACCCCAATCCCCCCACAGGGACGCGGATTTTGGGGTGGTGACAGCCAGCGGCGCACAAAGTAGTGTTTACATGGGGACCGAGCGCCGTTGGCTCCCGGTCATGGCGCCGGGGGGGTATCGATGGTGTCCCGGAACGGGAGAGCAGGTGCTGGTGCTGAAAACCGGTGCTGACGGCGAGGTACCCTGTGTTTTGGCACAGCAGATTCCAGACGGCGGTACGCTGCTTCCGGGTGAGGTGGAGCTGGTGGGACCGGATTGCGGCGTGAAGCTGACGCAATCCGGTCAGGTCGCTCTGCAGGGAAGGGTGAGCATCAACGGACGCTCTCTGGAGGATATGATCCATTCCATCGTGGCTGCCGCTATTGCCGGGCAGGGAGGATAACATGGTAGAATTAGAGATGAACAATGGGGATTTTACCCCGGATGGAGCGGGGGATTTCTGCCGGCTGGAGGGTAGCCGTGCATTGATACAGCGTGTTTTGTTCCGGCTGACAGCCCGTCGAGGCGCGTTGCCATTTCTGCCCGGACTGGGAAGTCAGCTCCATACTCTGAGCAGAGAAAAGAAAAGCGCGCGACAGGCGCTTTGCAACCAATATGTGTGTCAGGCGCTGGAAGAAGAGGATGTGACGGTTACTGATGTGGTATATACCGAGCAGGGAGAGCTGGCTCAGGTTAAGGTTTGTTTGGAGTGGCAGGGAGAACCGCTGGAAGTGACCGCGCAGATAGGAGGGATTGCAGATGAAAACAGTTGACGAGGTTTATTCTGATATGCTGACAGATTTCAGCAGCCGAACAGGAATGGAGATTGCTCCGGGCGGCGATTTGTCCGCCCGTCTTTATGCCGCCGCAGCGCAGATCTATGCGCTGTACGTGCAGGCGGATTGGGTCAACCGGCAGTGTTTTCCTCAGACCGCTCAGGGCGAGTATCTGGACCACCATGCACAGCTGCGTGCTCTGGAGCGAAAATCAGCTGCTTGCGCTCAAGGTGTCGTGCGCTTTTTAGGAGATGGGTCCAGTCCTATGGATCGGGAAATCCCCGCCGGAACCATTTGCATGACCCCTGGGCTGGTGCGGTTTGCAACCGCCCGGGATGCCGTTCTTGCCGCCGGGACATCTCATGCAGATGTCCCAGTTCAGGCAATGGAGGCGGGCGTTTCAGGCAATGTCATAGCCGGAAGCATACGGGTTTTGGCTGCTGCCCCCGTTGGTATCACGGGATGTACAAATCCCCAGGCAACGACCGGCGGAACGGACGCAGAGGACGACGAGCACCTGCGCTCGCGTATTTTGGATAGTTTTCTGCGGCTGCCCAATGGTGCAAACAGCTCGTTTTATGAGCAAGGCGCTCTCTCCTTCGACGAGGTGGCAGCAGCTACGGCACTGCCTCGCAATCGAGGAATCGGTACGGTAGATGTAGTTGTGGCCACGGAACAGGGCGTCCCGGAACAGAAACTGCTGGATCGGTTGAATGAATATTTTAGGGAGCGGCGGGAAATCGCGGTGGATGTGGCGGCGATGGCGCCGGAAACGGTAAGGGTAAACATCGCAGTTCAAATTGAAAGCAAAGATATGTCACAAACAGCGCCTCGAGTGGAACAAGCGCTTCGAAACTGGTTTTCCGGCCAACGATTGGGGCAGAATGTGTTGCGAGCCAAACTCGGCAGCCTTGTTTTCGGGGTGGACGGCGTTGAAAACTATGTGCTGCAGTCACCTGCCACCGACTTGCTGATAGAAAAGGCACAGCTGCCCGTACTGGGTACGGTAAGCGTGGAGGCGATGTCATGAGCAACGCCGACTATATGAAGGAACTGCTGCGGCCGTTGGGTGTATATAAGCTGGAAAATTCCTTCCTGGGTGCGGAGCTGGACAGCCTGGGTCAGGCACTGGACCTGGCTCAGGACACACTGGAGCGGATTCAGCAGGAGATGTGCCTGACCACCGCCCGGGCAGAGGGACTGGACGCAATGGCTGGACTCTTTGTTCAACGACCGGTAACGAACGATCCCCAACAGATGGCAAGCTCATTGGCTGCATTAGCCCGAATCGGTTGGGACAGTTTTACACTGGCTGCTATCAATGACACTCTGTGCGGATGTGGTTTGAATGCCACCGCTTTGGAAACCGATACGCCCGGTGTGGTGACTGTGCGCTTTCCGGATACACGGGGTGTTCCGGCTGGTTTTGACGAGATGCGCCGGATCATCGAGGATATTTTACCAGCACATCTGCTTGTCCATTATCTGTTCTGGTACGTGACGTGGAAAGAACTGGAGGAACGGTCGCTGACTTGGCAGATGATCCATACGGAAAACATGACCTGGGGAGAATTCGAAACACTGTTGGAATAATCCAGATCTACTGCAAAATAGAGTTTCTGAAAAATACTGTTCATAAACGGATATCGGGGATTGCCGCTTTGGCAATCCCCGATATCTTTTTTATTTGAACGCTTAACATTTGGCCTGAAGTCACATTTTGCAGCAGGTCCATGTTTGTTTGTCTATGTTTCCCCCTGTTCCTTCATTTTTTGGCGGAGTCTGGGCAGCAGCGTTTCCAGGGAAGACTCCTCCTGACACTCCATCAGTTCGCCGATAAGCTGATTGGAGATCAAAAAACCTTCGGGGGTGAGCCGCCAGCGCCCACCCTCGCGGCAGGCCCAGCCGTGCTGCTCGTAGGCCATCAGTTTTGACTCGATGGGTTCAAAGTTCATAAAGCAGTTTCGCCGGTATTCCCATTCCTCGATGCCCTGTGTGGTGCGCAGGCGGAGCATGATATACTCGCCCCCTCGCTCCCGCTCCGGGATCAGGTCGGAGGAGTCGATGACGGAACTCCCTCCCAGCACGCCGCGGATATATCCGTCCAGATCCCGCACAAAGGAATATCTGCGGCCACCAAAATCAGAGTGTGCTCCCGGGCCGAAACCGATATAGGGGCGGGTCAACCAGTAACGCAGATTGTGGCGGGACTGCATTCCGGCCCGGGCGAAATTGGAGATCTCATACTGCATATAGCCTGCCTGCTCCAGTCGTTCCACTGCCCACAGGTACATATCGGCCTGGGTATCATCATCCGGAAGATTCTCTCCGTTGGCAACCCGGGCATATAAGGGCGTACCCTCCTCTACCTTCAACCCATAGCAGGACAGATGTTCCGGTTCCAGTGCAATCACTTGCTCCAGCGTATCCCGCCAGCTGACCAGGTTCTGTCCGGGCAGACCGTAAATCAAATCCAGACTGAGATTTTTGATCTTTGCTTTGCGGGCGGCTGCCACAGCGGCCTTTGTCTGCTGAAAATCGTGGGGACGGTGGATGCAGCGCAGTTGCTCATCACAGGCGGACTGCACACCCAGGGAAAGGCGGTTGAAACCCGCACGGCGCAATGCGCTCAGCATTTTCACATCCACGCTGTCGGGGTTGCCTTCCAGGGAGATTTCCGCGCCCTTCTGCACCCGAAACAGCTTTTTCAGCGCAGCCAGGATCTCCTTCAGCCGTTTGACACCATAATAGCTGGGCGTTCCCCCGCCAAAGTAGATGGTATCCACCTCCATGTGGCCTGCCAGAGGTGCGGTTTCCCTGATATGTGCCAGAAGGGCCTTTTGATAGGTATCCATGTCCGCTTCCCTGCCGGCAAGAGAATAAAAATCACAATAATCACACTTGCTGTGGCAAAAAGGAATGTGGATATAAATGCCCAGTTGGTTTTTCTGTTTTTCGGCCATGGGTGACACCTCCCTTGATGCTTTTAATCATTATATCGAAAAAGCAAGAAAAAGCAAAGTGTATTCCTTGACGCATGGTGTATAATCAATCATACATACTTCTGCGAAAGGAGCGGCCCCATGGAGCGGACAGACGGTATCCGGCGGTTGGAGTGGATCGTACCCAAAGAATGTGCGGGTGTGCGGGTGGATACCCTTCTGCGAAAACATCTGCACTTATCCGGCACTGTCATCCGAAGGATCAAGTGGCTGGAGGATGGCATCCTGGTGGATGGCGTACGGGTAAACACTCGTTTTATCCCGAGTCCGGGACAATTGCTGTCTGTACGCCTGTCCGATCCGGAGCGGCTCAGCGGGACCCTCCCTGTCCCCGGCGAACTGGATATACGCTACGAGGATGAGGATGTCATCGTCCTGAACAAAGCTCCGGGTGTGCCCGTCCACCCCGGCCCGGGACATTATGATGATACGCTGGGCAATTTTCTGATGGACTACTATGACCGCACCGGTCAATCGGTAGATTTTCACCCGGTCCATCGATTGGATCGGGGTACCAGCGGACTGTTGGTGGTGGCAAAGCACCCCCATGCTCAGGAACGGCTGAAAGAGCAGCTACACAGCCCCAGCTTCCGTCGGGTCTATCTTGCTGTTTGCGAGGGGATACCTCAGCCCCCCTCCGGCGTAGTCGACGCACCGCTCGGTCCTGTGGAGGGGTCTCTCTTCGCCCAGCAGGTACGCCCGGACGGAAAGCCGGCCCGCACCTGCTATGAAACGGTACGCTCCGTCAATGGCCGCACGCTGCTGCGTTTGGAACTGGAAACAGGCCGGACCCATCAGATTCGCGTTCATCTGGCGCATGTCGGATGCCCTCTGACAGGAGACTTTCTCTATGGCACAGAGGACCGTGCCCTTATTCTCCGTACCGCGCTGCACTCCCATCTGCTGTCTTTTCTGCACCCCATCACAGGACAGCGCGTAGAGTTTGTTCAGCCGCTGCCCGCGGACATGGAACGCTTAGTCTCACAAGGCTCATATAATTGACGCAGAACAAAAAAATTGCTATAATGGCCACGTTGTGGTCATACTAATAAAACCTGTTTATTAATAAGGGAATATTTTCTTTCGACTTGGAGGTCTCGTCCTATGCCTAAATACACAAAAAAGCAGTTGACCGACCTGATCTGCGGCAAACTGCGCCGCAACTTCGGTCGTGAGGTAGAAAACGCCAGCCCCACCCAGGTGTTTAAATGCTGCGCCCTTGTCCTGCGCGACATTATGAACAACCATCAGATTGAAACGGCGGAACGCACCCGCGACACCCAGGCCCGCCAGGTGCATTACCTTTCTTTGGAATTTCTCATGGGCCGCTCTCTGATGAAAAACGCCTATAACCTGGGACTGCTCGATACCCTGACCAAAGCATTGGACGATATGGGCTTTGCTGCTGCCGATATTTTTGAACTGGAGCCTGATGCCGGCCTGGGCAACGGCGGCTTGGGTCGCCTGGCCGCCTGCTATCTGGACTCCATGACCACGCTGGAGATCCCCGCCACCGGCTATTCCATCTGCTATGAACTGGGCATCTTCAAGCAGAAGATCATCGATGGCCAGCAGGTGGAACTGCCCGATAACTGGCTGGAGCCGGGAGAAGCTTGGCTGATCACAAAAACAGACGAGGCACAGACTGTCCGCTTTGGCGGTACCGTGGACGTACACTGGGAGAATGGCCGTGCTGTGGTGGAACATAAAGACTACACCACCGTTATGGCCGTGCCCAAGGACATGATCATCGCCGGCTACGGTACTGACCACACCAACACCCTGCGCCTGTGGGATGCCAAGTCTGCGCTGCCTGTGGATATGAAATACTACTCTTCCGGCGAGTACCTGAAAGCGGTGGAGCAAAAGGCTATGGCGGAAGTGATCGCCAAGGTCCTCTACCCCGCTGACGACCACTACGAAGGCAAGTCCCTGCGCCTGAAGCAGCAGTATTTCTTTGTCTCTGCCACGGTGCAGTCCATCTGTCGCCAGCATAAGGCCCAGTACGGCACCCTGCGCAACTTCCACCAGAAACACGTGATCCAGATCAACGATACTCACCCTACTCTGGTCATTCCGGAGCTGATGCGTATCCTGTTGGACGAGGAGGGTTACGGCTGGGACGAGGCGTGGCACATTGTATCCAACTCCGTGTGCTACACCAACCACACCGTGCTGGCTGAGGCATTGGAGACCTGGCCTCAGGAACTGATCCAGGTCCTGCTGCCCCGCATTTGGATGCTTATTGTGGAGATTTCCAACCGCTATCAGGCTCATCT
Source organism: Lawsonibacter sp. (assembly GCA_045534105.1). Taxonomy (GTDB): domain Bacteria; phylum Bacillota; class Clostridia; order Oscillospirales; family Oscillospiraceae; genus Lawsonibacter. The sequence goes on from JAZSJB010000113.1 coordinate 40,097, forward strand.
GGAGCAGGCCTTCCACGGCGACCAGACCAAGGTGGCCAACATGGCTGTTATCTGGGACGGCCGGGTGCGCATGGCCAATCTGTGTGTGTGCGCCTGCCAGGCCGTGAACGGCGTGTCTGCCCTGCATTCGGATATTCTGAAAAAGGATGTATTCCACAACGCCTGGACCCTCACCCCGGATAAATTTAAAAACGTTACCAACGGCATTGACCACCGCCGTTGGCTGTCCGAGATCAATCCCCGGCTGGATCGTCTGATCTGTCAATGTACCGGTGGGAAGGACTATCTGCTGCAGCCGGACGCCATGCGCGGTCTGGAAAAATACCGGGACGACAAAACTGTGCTTGACGAGCTTGAAAAGATCAAGCAGGAGAACAAACGTAAATTTGCCGGTTACCTGGCCCGGGAGACGGGCATCATCCTGAACACGGATGCCATGTTCGATGTTCAGGTCAAGCGTCTGCACGAGTATAAGCGGCAGTTGCTCAATGTGCTGCACATTGTCTATCTGTACCAGCAGCTGAAGAACGACCGTTCCTTCCAGATGACCCCCCGGGTATTCCTTTTTGGCGCCAAGTCTGCCCCCGGCTACTACGTGGCCAAGGAGATCATCCATCTCATCAACTCCCTGTCCGCCACGATCAACGCCGACCCCGTATGCAAGGATAAGCTGCAGGTAGTATTTCTGGAAAACTACCGGGTCTCTCTGGCTGAGAAGCTCATGCCCGCCAGCGAGCTTTCTGAGCAGATCTCCACCGCCGGCAAGGAGGCCAGCGGCACCGGCAACATGAAATTTATGATGAACGGTGCCCTGACCATCGGCACGCTGGACGGTGCAAACGTAGAGATGCACCAGCAGGTGGGTGACGAGAACATTTTTCTGTTCGGTCTCACCGCAGATGAGGTGGCGGAGAAAAAGCGCCAGGGCTATCAGGCCTATGAATATTACAATAATGACCCCGTCCTGCGGGATGTGCTGGACCGGATCGCTAAGGGGTTTGACGATGGAGTCACCTACGATCAGATCACCAACCGCCTGCTCTTCGGCGGGGACGAATATATGTTGCTGGCCGACTTTGAAAGCTACCGTCAGGCCCAGGTGCGAGCCGGCCAGACCTATCAGGACCGCAGACTGTGGAACCAAATGGCGCTGACCAACATTGCCCGATCCGGGATTTTCGCCGCCGACCGCTCCATCCGGGACTATGCCCGGGATATCTGGCATGTGCCGACAAGAGAATGATACAACTATACGCCCGGGCAACGGCCCGGGCGTATATTTTTCTTGCAAAATTTAGAAAAAGAGCCTACAATGTAAAAAGTAAATTTCGGGAGGCTTATCCATGTATCTGGCCGACTGTCACAACCACACCTGCTGTTCCCCGGACAGCGAAACGCCTCTGTCCGCTATGGCGGATGCTGCGGCAAGGGCAGGACTGTCCCTGCTGTGCACCACCGACCATCTGGATCTGTTGGGGTGGCATGGCGAGCCTTTGGGCGACTGGGACTGGACTGCCATTCTGGAGCAGTATGCCGCCGCCAAAACTGCCTGTCCCAAGAGTCTGGATCTGAGGCTGGGAATTGAACTTGGGGCGGCCCAATTCTACCCGGAACGGGCAAGAGACATTGTGAAGGATATCCCACTGGACCTGATCATCGGCTCGGCCCACAATATGTCCCCGGACCAGGGGGGCGAGGATTTCTATTTTGTCCCCTACACCTGCCAGGAAGACTGCTATCGTGCGCTGGATAACTACTTCACCAGTCTGTACGCCCTGGCAGGAATGCCTGAAATCGATGTGATCGGTCACATTATTTACCCCCTGCGGTATATGAAGCGTGAGGGCTTTGACATCTCGCTGAAGCCCTGTTTCCACTCTATCCGCTCCATACTGGCCCGGGCTGTGGCCCATGGCAGGGGCATTGAGGTAAACACCAACCGGGGCAAGGATGTGCAGGCCTGGCTGCCCATTCTGGAGCTGTACCGCCAGGTCGGGGGCGAGATCGTTACCATCGGCACCGATGCACACGAAGCACAGGACGTGGGCAAGGGCGTGAAGGAGACCTGTGACGTGCTGCGGGAGCTGGGCTTCCGCTACTACACTGTATTTACCCGGCGCAAGCCGGAGTTCATACCGCTTTGACACACATAAAGGAGGATATTATATTATGATTATTTCCATGGGTTGCGATCACGGCGGCTACCTGCTCAAGGAGCACGTGAAGAAGTACCTGACCGAACAAGGACACGAAGTCAAAGATTTTGGCTGCCACAGCCTGGACAGCTGTGACTATCCCCAGTTTGGCGCCGCCGCTGCCCGTGCCGTGGCAGACGGCAGCTGTGAAAAGGGCATTGTCATCTGCACCAGTGGCATCGGCATCTCTATCTCGGCCAACAAGATCAAAGGCATCCGCTGCGCCCTGTGCTCCGAGCCCCTGTCTGCCGAGATGACCCGCCGCCACAACAACGCCAATATGCTGGCCATGGGCGCGGGTATGACCGGTCCCAACATGGCTGAACGCATCGTGGACACCTTCCTGACCACTGAGTTTGAAGGTGGCCGTCATCAGCGCCGCGTGGACGGCATCGCCGCTTTGGAGGAGTAATTATTTTCATAAAAAATCCCGCCGACTTGGTCGGCGGGATTTTTTCGTGTTTTATCAATTGTCCTTGTGGTAGGTTTCGCAGGTGCACTTTTTCCACTTTAAGCCGCTTCCGCAGGGACAGGGATCGTTGCGGCCGATTTTGACAACTTTCTTTACCGGCTGTTTGGCAACGGAGCCGTCCCCTCCGGCAGACTCGGCGGTGATTTTTGCCACCCGCTCACGCTTGACCTCTTCATTCTTGCGCAGGCGGACCAGGAACAGGCGGCGCAGGGTCTCCTCCTGAATGGCGGCGATCATCTGCTCGAACATCTCAAAGCCCTCGCGCTTGTACTCCACCACGGGATCGCTCTGGCCGTAAGCCCGCAGGCCGATGCCCTGCTTCAGCTCGTTCATGGCGTCGATCTGATCCATCCAGTACTCGTCCACCACCCGGAGCATAATGACCCGCTCCAGCTCGCGCATAAGCTGGGAACCGATCTCTTCCTCCTTGGCGGCATAGACCTCCCGCGCCTTGTCAGACACAAGCTCCACCAAAGCATCCGTGTCATATCCGGCCAGCTCCTCGTCCGTCAGATTCAGCTCGTCGGGGGAGAGGAACATGGTGCGGAACAGGGAGACCGCTTCCTGGAAAGTCTCCGCGTCCATGTGATTCAGCTCGCCCATGTGGCCGCGGATGGCACTGTTCACCGTGTTGTGGAGCATATTGCGGATGCTATCCTGTAGATCCTGACCGTCCAGCACCTGGGCGCGCTGTTCATAGATGACTTTGCGCTGCGTGTTCATCACGTCGTCATATTCCAACACGCTCTTGCGGGTTTGGAAGTTGCGGGACTCCACCTGCTTCTGGGCGTTCTCAATGGCACCGGAGAGGATCTTGGCATCGATGGGGGTGTCCTCGTCCAGACCGAGGCGCTCCATCATGCTCATTACCCGCTCGGAACCGAACAGGCGCATGATGTCGTCCTCCAGAGACAGGTAGAACCGGGTCTCGCCCGGGTCGCCCTGACGACCAGCGCGGCCGCGCAGCTGGTTGTCGATGCGGCGGGACTCATGCCGCTCAGTGCCCAGAATGAACAGGCCGCCCACTTCACGCACCTGATCAGCTTCGGCCTTGATGGCGTCCTTGTACTTGGCCTCCGCTTCGGTAAACATTTTCCGGGCGTTGAGAATTTCTTCGTTATCCGTCTCGGCGAAGCCGGTGGCCTCGGCGATCAGTTCGTCGGACAGCCCCGCCTTGCGCAGATCGGCTTTGGCCAAAAACTCCGCATTGCCGCCCAACATGATGTCCGTGCCGCGGCCGGCCATATTGGTGGCCACGGTGACAGCGCCGAACTTGCCCGCCTGAGCCACGATCTCCGCTTCCTTCTCATGGTTCTTGGCGTTGAGTACGTTGTGCTTGATGCCCCGGCGGCGGAGCATATCGCTGAGCAGTTCGGATTTTTCAATGGAGATGGTGCCCACCAGAACGGGTTGGCCCTTCTTGTGGCACTGCTCGATCTGGTCGATGATGGCCCGATACTTGCCGCGCTCGTTCTTGTATACGGTGTCAGGCAGATCCTTGCGGGCCAGAGGACGGTTGGTGGGAATCTCCACAATGTCCAGCTCGTAGATGGTGCCGAACTCCTCTTCTTCGGTCATGGCAGTGCCCGTCATGCCGGACAGTTTGTCGTACAGGCGGAAATAGTTCTGGAAGGTGATGGTAGCAAGGGTCTTAGACTCGTTGGCCACCTCCACGTGTTCCTTGGCCTCGATGGCCTGATGCAGGCCCTCGTTGTAACGCCGACCGAACATCAGGCGTCCGGTGAACTCGTCCACGATGATGACCTGGCCGTCCTTGACCACATAGTCGATATCCCGCTTCATCACGCCGTGGGCCTTGATGGCCTGATTGATATGGTGGGACAGGGTGGTGTTCTGGGGGTCACCCAGATTTTCGATGTTGAAGGCCTGCTCCGCCTTGGCGATGCCCCGGGCGGTGAGGGTGGCTGTCTTGGCCTTTTCGTCCACGATATAGTCCGCGTCCAGAGAGGTATCTTCCTCCTGCTTGTTGTCCACCTTGGCAATACGCACGCACTTCAGACGGCGGACAAACTGATCCACCACAGTGTAAAGCTGAGTGGACTTTTCTCCCTGACCAGAGATGATGAGGGGGGTGCGGGCCTCGTCGATGAGGATGGAGTCCACCTCGTCCACGATGGCGAAGGCGTGTCCCCGCTGAACAAGCTCCGAGGAGTACAGGGCCATATTGTCACGCAGGTAGTCAAAGCCGAATTCGTTGTTGGTGCCGTAGGTGATGTCGGCCAGATATGCGTCCTTCTTGGCCTGACCGGTCACGCCGTGGATGATGAGACCAACAGTAAGGCCCATAAAGCGGAAAATTTTGCCCATCCACTCCGAGTCGCGCTTGGCCAGATAGTCGTTGACGGTGACGATGTGCACGCCTCGCCCGGACAGGGCGTTCAGATAGGCGGGCAGAGTGGCAACAAGGGTCTTTCCTTCACCGGTCTTCATTTCGGCAATGCGGCCCTGATGCAGGATGATGCCGCCGATGAGCTGGACCCGGTAGTGGCGCATGCCCAGCACGCGCCAGGCGGCCTCACGGCAAGCGGCAAAAGCCTCAGGCAGGATGTCGTCCAGCGTCTCGCCCTGAGCAAGGCGGGCTTTCAGCTCCGGCGTCTTGGCCTGAAGCTGGGCGTCGGACAGGGCTTTGTATTCTTCTTCCAGCGCCTCAATTTTTGCCAGCATGGGCTCGATGGATTTCAGCTCCCGCTGAGAGCGGGTGCCGAACAGTTTTGTCATCAGACTCATAACAAAAAACACCTCACGGATACAGGTATCCATAATAAATCAACTTAGTATAGCACATTACCGCCCGGGAAGAAAGGATAATTTGTAAACTTATGAAGAAAAAAACGTGATTTTTCTATGCACACAACCAAAAAAATGATAACCGGCGAATAAGTGCCCGCCGGGTGTTGACAAAAAACGAGTGGTGTGGTAAGGTATGCTCACAACTGAACAGGGCAGAAGAAGCGTGCAGAACTCTGGCTATCCGGCGGACTGTGCGTGGATGTAACTCTGGAGAAGCTCGTAACACGGGGGCCGAAGGGGCAAAGCGGAAGCGTTCCGCCAATCTCTCAGGCAAAAGGACAGAGGATCACAAAAAACGGGATCGGTGGATTATCCGTACTTTGTGCCTTATGTGCCGTGGAGCGTGTGTCTCCGCGGTATTTTTTGTTCTGTGGGAAAGAAAGGAAGTTTTGCAAGTGGAAAAGTTCATTGAAATGGTTGAGCTGGTCAACGGCGAGCTCAATGCCTTCGCCTGGGGTCCCATCATGCTGGCCCTGCTCATCGGCACTGGTGTGTATCTGACCATTCGCACCCGGTGCATTCAGGTGACCAAGTTCGGTTACATCATGAAGAATACCGTGGGTTCCCTGTTTGCCAAGAAGGACAAGAATTCCGGCAAGAACCTGACCGCGTTCCAGGCTGTCAGCACCGCCATGGCGGGCACTGTGGGTACCGGCAACATCGCCGGTGTTACCGGCGCCATCTTTGTGGGCGGCCCCGGCGCTGTGTTCTGGATGTGGGTGTCCGCTTTCTTCGGCATGTGCACCAAGTATGCCGAGATCGCTCTGGCCATGAAGTACCGCGTTAAGGAAGACGGCGTGTACAAGGGTGGTCCCATGTACTCCATTGAAAATGGTCTGGGCAAGAATTGGAAGTGGCTGGCTGTTATCTTCGCCGTGCTGGGCGGTTTGACCTCCTTCGGTATCGGCAACATCGCTCAGTCCAGCGAAATCGCCGGTGCCATCAACAGCCTGTCCGGCGGTTATATCTCCCTGCTGGCTGCCGGCATCATCCTGGCCATCGTGGTGGCCGTGGTTGTGCTGGGTGGCGTCAAGCGTGTGGGCCAGGTGACCTCCTACATGGTTCCCTTCATGTCCATCTTCTACGTGCTGGCCGGTATCGCCGTTGTGGCGCTGAAGATCACCGAGGTGCCCGCCGCCTTCGCTACCATCTTCAAGAGCGCCTTCAGCTTTGAGGCTGTGGGCGGCGGCGTGTTCGGCTATGCCATCATGGTCGCTATGCGTCAGGGCTTTGCCCGCGGCGTGTTCTCCAACGAGGCCGGTATGGGCTCCGCCCCCATCGCCCACGCCGCCAGCGAGACCGAGGAGCCTGCTGAGCAGGCCATGTGGGGTGTGTTCGAGGTGTTCTTTGACACCATCATTATTTGTACCATCACCGCACTGACTGTGGTGCTGTCCGGACTGTACACTGCTGACATGTCTGTCTTCGGCACCAAGGGTGCTGCTGCCGTGGCTGCCTTCAACGCCATCCTGCCCGGTACTCTGGGTGGCACCATTATCCAGATCAGCCTGATTTTCTTCGCTCTGTCCACCATCCTGAGCTGGAGCTACTACGGCGAGCGCTGCTGGGGCTATCTGACCAACAACAACAAGGTGTTCGACCTGTGCTATAAGGTCATCTTCGTGTTGGTTTGTGTCGTGGATGCCACCGGTTCCGGCACTCTGATGTGGGACATCTCCGACACCCTGAACGGCCTGATGGCTCTGCCCAACCTGGTGGCTCTGCTGCTGCTGTCCGGTGTTGTGACCAAGATCACCAAGGACTACTTCTACTCCGACAAGATCAAGAAGTAAAATCTGTTCCTCAGACCGCCCGGATGCTTGTCATCCGGGCGGTTTTCTGTTTTAATATAAGGGAGAAAAACGGCAAAGAGGGTGTGCCCTATGGCAGAACCGAAAAAGAACAGCATATATGAACTGGACATCACCGGTTACACCGCCGAAGGTCTGGGTGTGGCCCGGTTGGACGGCCGTGTGGTCTTTGTCCCAAACACCATTCGGGGCGAGCGCTGGCAGGTGCAGCTGCTCAAGGTGAATAAAAATGTGGCCTGGGGCAGAGGAGTGAAGCCCGTACTGGAATCTCCCTGCCGGGTACCGTCGGACTGTCCCCATTCCGGCCCCTGCGGTGGCTGTCAGTTCCGGCACATGGACTATGCCGAAGAACTGGAAGCCAAGCGTCAGCGGGTGGAGGACGCCCTGCGCCGCATCGGCGGGGTGGACATCCGTGTGGACACCATCCACGGGGCACAGGAGACCCATCGCTACCGCAACAAGGTGCAGTTCCCCGTAGCCCGCGGAAAGGACAGCATCCATGTGGGCCTGTTCCGCGCCCGCAGTCACGATGTAATCGATGTGGCCGACTGCCTGCTCCAGTCCGAGGCCTCCAACCGCCTGGGCCGGGCGCTGAAAGGGTGGATGGAGCAGAAAAATGTCCCCGCCTACGATGAAAAAACGGGTAAAGGCCTTGTTCGCCACCTGTATGTACGCACCAACCAGGCAGGAGAGAGTCTTGTGTGTGTGGTGGCCAACGGCAGAAAACTGCCTGACGAGCCGGGGCTGGTGGACGCCCTGCGGGCCTGTGATCCATCCCTTGTTGGGGTGGTGCTCAATGTGAATAAGAAAGCCACCAACGTGATTTTAGGTGACAGCTACCGCACTGTTTGGGGTCGTGACTGGCTGGAGGAGGAACTGTGCGGTCTTGTGTTCCGCCTGTCCGTCCCCTCCTTTTTCCAGATCAACCGGAGACAGACCGAGGTGCTCTACAGCCGGGCGGTGGAGTTTGCCGACCTGACGGGGAAAGAGACGGTGCTGGACCTGTACTGCGGTATCGGCACCATCAGTCTGACCATGGCCAAAGAGGCCGGAAAGGTCATCGGTGCGGAGATCGTGCCCGAGGCCATTGCGGACGCAAAGGAGAATGCCAAACGCAACGGAATTGAAAACGCGGAATTTTTCTGTGGCGACGCGGGAGAGATTGCGTATAAGCTGGCTGCCGAAGGGGTGCGCCCCGATGTGATCTGCGTGGACCCGCCCCGCAAGGGACTTGCCCCCGGTGTGACGGATATTTTGGCAGATATGGCTCCGGAACGCATCGTCTACGTCTCCTGCGATCCGGCCACCCTGGCCCGGGATGTGAAGCTGCTGGCCGAGCGGGGCTACACGGTCAAAAAGGCCGAGGCCGTGGATCTGTTCCCGCGGACGCAGCATGTGGAAACAGTGGTTTTGTTATCACAAAAATAATATCTGCAAAAGCCGCCTTGAGGCGGTTTTTGCAGGCTGAGAAATCAACTAACAGTTGTATTTAAATAAAAACAATACTATATCGTCATTGCAATCTGGGGCCGTCCGCATTAAAATAGTTAAAAATGCAGGACCCGCCCGGATGAGAAAAAGGAGCCTGTATCATGTTCGATCCGAGCTTTTTTGCGCGCAGATTAAAAAAATACCGCAAAGAACGGGGCATTACCCAAAATGAATTGGCTGAGCTGCTTAGTGTAACGGGGCAATCCGTCTCCAAATGGGAGCGGGGGGAGAGCCTGCCCGATATTGTCCACCTGTCGGAACTGGCAGGGATCCTTCGGGTTCCTGCAGACACGCTGCTCCACGAAAACAGCGCGGCTGAGCGTACCTTCATCGCCATTGACAGCGGACTGAGAACCGAATTTGTCCTCATTAGCGAACAGGGACGGGTGCTGAATTCGGTCACACTGGGAGAGTGCAAGCCGAAAAAGCTTGGCGTGGAAGCGGCTTTTGAGGTAGTGCGTCAGGGCATTGCTCTGCTTCATCCGGACGGGATGAACGTGCAGGGCATTTTTCTCCGGGGCGGCAGCTTTGACGGAGAGGAATTGCGGTTGCTGCTCAAGCGGGAATATCCCAACATCCAGGTGGGATGTGACCGGGGTGTCCTCAGCCTGATGGAGCACAGCGGTGGGCCGGACTGCTGTCTGGCCGTGACCAGCGGCGGAAGCTGTGTGGTCTACGGAAAGGACCATGGCACCCTCAGCCGCACCGGAGGGGCCGGCTATCTCTTTCAGCGCAGCGGCAGTGCTTACGACATTGGCCGGGATGCTCTGAGTGCCGCTTTGGCGGACCGGGACGGCACCGGGGAACCGACTGACCTGACCCAGATGGTGGAGGACGTGCTGGGCGGTCCTGTCTGGAACAGCTTGGACCGCTTCTATCTGGAAGACCCCACATACGTGATCGGCTTTGCCCCTCTGGTGGCGCGGGCCTGCCGACGGGGGGACGGGGTGGCACGCCAGATCATGGAGAACAACAGTGAACATTTGGCCCGGCTCATTGACGCGGCCCGGAAAAAGACACCTGCTGCTCGCTATGTGATCCTGGCCGGCAATGTTTTCACCACGGATGATACCTATTATGAGATGCTGACCCAGCGGCTGGACCCGTCTCTAACCGTAGAACGCATTCTATGGCCTCCTATCTGGGATGCCTGCCTGCAGTGTGCTCGGATGTGTGGCCTGACGCAGATGCCCTCGATGGATCTGTTTATGAAAACCAGAATGAAAGTCAATTGAGGAGGAGAGTATGCACTACATACCGGAAACCATGAGCACAAAAAGTGGAGGGCGCCTATGACGTGGCCGTCTGCGGCGGCTTTGCAGGCATCGCCGCGGCCATGACGGATGACTTTGCAGCCCTGAATGTGTCTGCACTGCAAAAGGTTTTGGTACAGGACGGTGTCGTCCTCCACGAGGACGAGCTGACCGCACCTGTTCAATAAAGACAAGGAGCAAACAACATGAAAAAGCAATGGTGGCAGGAAGCGGTAGTTTACGAGATCTACTGCAAAAGCTTTTGTGACAGCAATGGGGACGGAATCGGCGACCTGAAGGGTGTCATGTCCAAGTTGCCTATGCTCAAGGAGCTGGGCATCAACACCATCTGGTTTACCCCTATCTACAAGTCCCCTCAGGTGGACAACGGCTACGACGTGGCCGACTACTATGACATCGACCCGGACTACGGCACGCTGGACGATTTCAAGCAGCTGCTGGACATGGCCCACTCCATGGGCATTCGGGTCATTATGGATCAGGTGCTCAACCACTCCTCGGACGAGTGTATGTGGTTCCAGGAGTCCCGCAAGTCCAAGGACAATCCCTACCGCAACTACTATATATGGCAACCTCCTAAGCCTGATGGTTCTGAACCCAACAACTGGGGCAGCTATTTCCGGGAAGGGAACGGCTCTATCTGGCAGTATGACGAACTGACCGGGGAGTATTGCCTGCACCAGTACGCCATTAAGATGCCTGACCTGAACTGGGAGTATGAGCCCTTGCGGCAGGAGATCTATAAGATGCTGCGCTGGTGGGTGGACCTGGGCGTGGACGGATTCCGTTTGGATGTGTTTACCCGCCTCAAAAAGACCCCGGGCTTCCCGGATACCACCAAGGAGCCGGATGTGCTGCTGGATCGTAACGGTTTTGTGGTGGACGCTTCCATGTGTACTAATGTAGAGGGTATCCACGACTTCATCCATGAGATGTATACCGAAGTCTTTGGTCCCACCGGCTGTATGACCGTGGGAGAAGGGGCCGGCGTTACCTGGGAAAATGCGCTGGACTATATCCATCCCGAACGGGAAGAGCTGAGTATGGTCTACCACTTTGAACTGGGACACCGTACCCGGACCAGCCTGCCTCCCGAACACTTCCGTCGGTGCAGAACAATTGGGGTCGTGTTGCGCGCAAGGGCGGCTGGCCTGTGCAGTACCTGTCCAACCACGACTCTGCCCGTCAGGTGTCCAGCTACGGCAGCGATGGGGAGTATCGTGTTCCTTCGGCCAAGGCCCTTGCTGCGCTCATTCACACCACTCCCGGCACGCCCTTTGTCTATCAGGGGGAGGAAATCGGTATGGTGAATGTAGCTTTTGACCGTATTGAGGACTACAACTGCCGCTACACTGTGGGTGACTACTGTTCCATGATGGAAAACGGTATTCAGCCCAAGGAAGCGTTGGAAATACTGGCTCCCCGCAGCCGTGACAATGCCCGCACCCCATACCAGTGGGACGGCTCTGAAAACGCGGGCTTTACCACGGGCAAGCCCTGGATCAAGGTCAACCCCCGGTACGCCGAGATCAATCTGGAGGCGGACCGCAGCTCCCCCGACAGCATCTTTGCCTATTATCAAAAGCTGATCGCCATGCGCAAGGAACAGCCTGCCATTCTGGAGGGAGACCTGGAATTTCTGCTGGAGGACCATCATCAGGTCGTCATGTACCTGCGCTCCTGCACCCGACAGACGATGCTGGTCGTGGTGAACCTGTCCGGTGAAACTGTAGATGTTCAGTGGCCGGAGCGGGTGAAGAAGCATCAGTGGAAGCGCATCCTGACTAACCGTGAGGAAATTGCCCCGGGACTGGAGCGGGAGCAGTGGTTGCCTTGGGAGGCAGAGGTCTACACCCTTACCAATTGAACACAAAGTAAAAAAACGGACATCGCCATGTGCGATGTCCGTTTTTTATAGGGGAGAAGTGCACGAAAAAGCGGGTATTTTTTTGTCGGATTTATTCTTGTTATTCATGGGCGAGTGTGATACCTTTACAGGGTGGGAAAATCTCCCGCATGGGATAAAAATGTCGGCCCATCCTTGAATAGAAAACGGGGAGAGGGAAGCGCCGTGATATGGTCATGACGCAAGTTCCTCTGACAGTGGATCTGCCGTGTTGGGTGTTTGTGTGCGGCAAGGCTAGAACCAAAACAGAGTTTGAGCGGAGGGGAAAAGCGTGAAACAGAACGAGCGCTACACCATCGACATGGTGAACGGACCGTTGGCCCCCAAGATTATTAAATTTACTTTGCCACTCATGGCGGCGAGCATCATCCAACTGCTGTTCAACGCCGCCGATGTGGTGGTAGTGGGCAAATTCGCAGGGGATGTCTCTCAGGCCGCGGTCAGCTCCACCGGGTCACTTATCAATCTGTTCATCAATCTGTTTTTAGGTCTGGGTGTGGGCGTGAATGTGGTCGTAGCCCGGGCATTGGGCAGTGGGGACCGCTCACGCATCGGCGCGGTGGTCCACACCTCCGTTGTGGTGGGTGCCATCGGCGGAGCGATCCTGAGCATAGTGGGAGAGTTGTTTGCGCCTGTGCTGCTGCGGCTCATGGGCTCTCCGGAAAATGTGATTGGCCTGTCTGTGCTGTATCTGCGGGTGTACTTTTTGGGGCTGCCCGGCGCGTTGGTCTACAATTTTGCAAGCGCCCTGCTGCGTGCCCGGGGGGACACCCGGCGGCCCATGTACTATCTCAGTATCGCCGGAATCATCAACGTGGTGCTTAACCTGATCTTCGTGATTTGCTTTCGTTGGGACGTGGCCGGCGTAGCAGCAGCCACCGCCATATCCAAGTATGTGTCCGCCATTCTGGTGGTCTGGTGTCTCATGCAGGAGACAGGCTCCATGCATCTGGATCCCGCACAGCTGAAGATAGACTGGGCGGTAATGAAAGAAATCGCCCGTGTTGGTTTGCCTGCCGGGCTGCAATCCTCCCTGTTTTCCCTGTCCAATGTAACGGTACAGGCCTCTGTCAATTCTATGGGGGACATCGTTATGGCCGGCACCGGTGCGGCGGCCAATATTGGCGGTTTTATTTATACGATTGGAAACGCTTTCTATCAGGCATCCATGACCTTTACCAGCCAGAACTGCGGCGCAGGCAAAGTTGAGCGCGTGGACCAGGTACACCGGTGGTGTCTTCTGTTTGGCGTGGCGAGCACCCTGACGGCTGGAATGTTGGCATGGGTGTTCAGAGTGCAGCTGCTGGGCCTCTACTCCGGCGATCCCGCGGTTATTCAGGAGGGTATAACCCGTATTATGCTGGTGAACAGCATGTATTTTCTGTCAGCATTTATGGAGGTTAACTCCGGTATGCTGCGGGGTCTGGGCTATTCTCTCATGCCCATGCTGGTCACGCTGGTGGGCACCTGCGGTTTGCGCATCGGCTGGGTGGCCACCGTATTTCAGATGTATCGAACGCCCCAAAGTCTCCATATCTGCTATCCCATCAGCTGGGGTATGACAGGCCTTGTCCATCTGCTGTGCTTTGTGTTCGTCAGGCACCGTGCTTACGCCAAAATGGGGCAGAAAGAACCGCCGAAGGCATGAACTGCCGTCTGCCGCGCACGCAAGTGCGCGGCAGACGGTTTTTGCTGTCCAAATCAGACTTTCTTTTTGGAATTATTTGTGCTACAATACAAACTGTATTGGTGTGCAGTTGCATGCCACCCCAGCCTCCGGGGAACAGGGGGCCGGCGCCGCCAAAGGGCGCTGCACGAGTAAAGGAAGAACCGCATGACATTTCGTGACCTGGGGCTGATCGCCCCCATTCTCAAGGCGTTGGAGGAGCAAGGGTACAAGCAGCCCTCTCCTATTCAGGCCAAAGCCATCCCGCCGGCACTGATTGGGCGGGACGTGCTGGGCTGTGCCCAGACGGGTACGGGCAAGACCTGTGCCTTTGCCACCCCCATCCTCCAACGGCTTAACAGCAAGAAAACGGATGGGCACCCCATCCGTGCCCTCATCCTTACACCTACCCGGGAACTTGCCATCCAGATCGGAGAGAGTTTTGGGGCCTACGGCAAGCACTTGCCCCTGCGGGCCGCCGTCATTTTTGGCGGCGTGGGTCAGGGACCTCAGGTGGACAAACTGAAAAAGGGTGTGGATATTCTGGTAGCCACGCCCGGACGACTGGAGGACCTGTATCAGCAGGGCTTCGTAGACGTGTCCAAGCTGGAGATCTTCGTGCTGGACGAGCCCGACCGGATGCTGGGCATGGGCTTTATCCATGATGTGAAGAAAATTCTCAAGTGGTTGCCCCAGAAGAAGCAGACCCTCTTTTTCTCCGCAACTATGCCCCCAGAGATCACCGATCTGGTCAACTCTCTACTTCGTGACCCGGCCCGGGTGGCGGTGGACCCCATCTCCTCCCCGGTGGAGGTCATTCAACAGAGCGTGTGCTTTGTGGACCGGGGCAACAAAACAAAACTGCTGGCCCACCTGATGGGGGAACTGCAGGTGCGCAGCGCGCTGGTTTTCACCCGGACCAAGCATGGGGCCAATAAAGTGGCGCGGGACCTTGAAAAGAGCGGAATTCCCTCCGCTGCCATTCACGGCAACAAATCCCAGACTGCCCGTCAGCAGGCTTTGGCCGATTTCAAGGCGGGTAAGCTGCGCTGTCTTGTAGCCACGGACATTGCAGCCCGGGGCCTTGACATTGAGGACCTGTCCCACGTGTTCAATTACAACCTGCCAGAAGTGCCGGAGACCTATGTCCACCGTATTGGGCGAACCGGCCGGGCGGGCAAGGGCGGCGTGACGGTGGCCCTGTGTGACTTCAGTGAAAAGCCCCTGTTGCGTGACATTGAGAAGTTGACCGGCAAGAAGATCACAGTGATGGAAAATCATCCGTGGCCTATGGAAAACTTTGACGCTCCTGTGCGGGACAAGTATGGTAAGGTCATCAACGCCGAGGATGCCGAGGCCCGTCAGGCGGCCCGGGAGCGCAGCCGTGAGCGGCGGGAGGCGACCAGAGAAAAGCAGGAACAACCTGCGCCCGTTGCCCCTGCGGAGCCGCTTCTCCCGCAGGAAGAATCGACCAAAAAGAAGCGCCGCAGAAAGAAGAAAAAGCCTGCCGAGCAACCTGCGTTCTTGCAGACTCCGGTGGCGGAGCATGAGCCTGAACCTGTGGCCCTGCGGTCCATCAAGCCAAAACTAACCCGACCCGGCACCCGGTTCGATACCGGGAATCAGATGCCTGTGGTGGAGTTTGACCGACCCGACCCACTTGCCGGTGACCGGATCATGGATGCTACAGCCCGGTTGCTGGCGCCCCGCAGGCCGGTTCGCCCTGTGGTGGAGACAGTTGTTCCCAGAGAAGAGACGGGAGAGAAGAAAAAGCACCCGCGCAAAAAGCAAAAACCAGTTTCTTCTGTTCGGGCGGAGAAACCGAGGCAGGATCGGGAGGAACGGGGACGGCCGCAGCGGAAAACAGCGCAAGCGAAAAAGGAAACGACAAAGCTTGTGAAGCCGGAACAGAAACAGGAAAAAAACCGGCCGCAGCCGGCTTCTGGGAAACAGAAGGAACCTTCACGTCGGCAGGAGCAGCCCGCCCGCAGCCGCACCAAGGACTCCACGGAGCAGAAAAGCCTGATGAAGCCCTATTATTTAAGTGACGACAGATAAAGATATGGAGGATATGATTATGGATTACAAAGCGATGTACCAGCAGAAGCTGACCACCCCCGCCGAAGCTGTCAAGGTCATCAAGTCCGGTGACTGGGGGGACTACGGCTGGTGTACCAACCACCCCATCGCCCTGGATAAGGCCCTGGCAGCCCGCCAGAATGAGCTGTACGATGTGAAGGTCCGCGGCGGTGTCACCATGTGGATGCCCGAGATCGCCAAGGCGGAAGACGCCGGCGAGCACTTCACCTGGAACAGCTGGCACTGCAGTGGCATCGACCGCAAGATCATTGCCAAGGGCATGGGCTATTTCAGCCCCATGCGCTATTCCGAGCTGCCCCGGTTCTATCGGGATAACCTCACCGTGGACGTGGCTATGATCCAGGTGACCCCCATGGATAAGCACGGCAACTTCAGCTACGCCCTGGCCTGCTCCCACATTGCCGACCTGCTGGACAAGGCCAAGGTGGTCATTCTGGAGGTCAATGAGAACCTGCCCTGGGTCAACGGCCTGAACGGCTGCGAGATCAACATCAAGGACGTTGACATGGTGGTGGAGGGGGACAATCCCCCCGTGGCTCAGCTGGGCGGCGGCGGAGAACCCACTGAGGTGGATCGGGCCGTGGCCAACCTGGTGGTTCCCCAGATCCCCAACGGAGCCTGTCTGCAGCTGGGTATTGGCGGCATGCCCAACACCATCGGATCTATGATTGCCCAGTCTGACCTGAAGGATCTGGCGGTGCACACCGAGATGTACGTGGACGGCTTTGTGGACATGGCCATGGCCGGCAAGATCACCGGCAAGTACAAGACGCTGGACAAGGGTCGTCAGGTCTTTGCCTTTGCCGCCGGTAGCCAGAAGCTGTACGACTACATGGACCACAATCCTGAGGTGATGGGCGCTCCTGTGGACTACACCAACGATGTGCACGTCATCAGCCAGATCGACAACTTCATTTCCATCAACAACGCCATTGATATGGACCTGTTCGGTCAGGTCAATGCCGAGTCCGCCGGCATCAAGCACATCTCCGGCACCGGCGGCCAGCTGGACTTCGCGCTGGGAGCTTACCTGTCCAAAGGCGGTAAGAGCTTTATCTGCATGTCCTCTACCGTCGCCGGCAAGGACGGCACGCTGAAAAGCCGCATTGTCCCCACTCTGACTCCCGGCTCCATCGCCACCGACCCCCGCACCTGCGTGCACTACATCGTCACCGAGTACGGCATGGTCAATATGAAGGGCCTGTCCACCTGGGAGCGGGCCGAGCAGATCATCAGTATCGCTCACCCCGACTTCCGCGAGCAGCTCATCAAGGACGCGGAAAAGATGGGTATCTGGAGAAGAACCAACAAGTAAACCAAACAAAAAGAGCCGCGCATCCGACGGATGCTGCATCTGTCAAGGAAAAGTAGACACAGAAAAAAGCACATCTAACAGAAGCCCAGTTCGGTCTAAGTCGGATCGTAGCCATGTCGTTCTGTGGGCCAAGGA
>JAZSJB010000063.1:0-15106 GCA_045534105.1 Lawsonibacter sp.
TTACTCTCCGAGTTGTTCCAGGTCTGGTCGGCAAACCTTTCCCTGTTTCGACTCGGAGACTTTTTCTTATTTACTTCTTTCCTCGCTATAAGCTTTTTCTTTTCCACTGGCATAGCCAGTGGTTTACTTTGTCAGCGACAAACAGATAAACCCGGCATCTCACCGAGATGCCGGGTTTAATTTAGTCTTTTCGGGAAACAAGTGCTTCGCCCACTTTGTAAATATCGCCTGCGCCTACGGTGAGGATCAGGTCGCCCGGCCGGGCCAGTTCAGCCAGAGCATCCGCAACCTCAGGCAGGGATTCGAGGTATTGGGCGCCTGAGATGTACGGGATCAGATCCCGGGAGGAGATCCCGATGGTGTTCTTTTCACGGGCGGCGTAAATTTCGGCCAGTACTGCCACATCGGCTAATTTCAGAACCCGTACGAACTCATTGAACAGCTCCTTGGTGCGGGTGTAGGTGTGGGGCTGGAAGGCGCAGATGACCCGCTGGTAGCCCAGAGTCTTTGCGGTGGTCAGCAGGGCCTCCAGCTCGCTGGGGTGGTGGGCATAGTCATCATATACCTGAGCACCGTGGTATTCACCCTTGTGCTCAAAGCGGCGGCCTGCGCCGATGAAGGAAGCCAAACCGTCTTCCACCGCCTTACCGGGGATATTCAGTACGAAGGCAGCGGCAGCGGCGGCCAGAGCGTTCTTTACGTTGTGCGAGCCAGGGACCTGCAGGCAGACGTGAGCATAGTGGGTGCCGTGAACAGTGACATCAAACTCCCCCATGCCGTTGTTCCAGGAAAGATTATCTGCCCTTACATCACCTTGTGCCATGCCAAATGTCAGCATGGGGCGATTCAGAGATGCCAGGGTGTCCATGGTGTTTTTGTCCTCTGCGTTGGCCACCACGCATCCGTTCGGGGGAACCAGGTCTGCAAAGGCGCGGAAGGAGCGTTCCACGGCGTTCAGATCCTCGAAATAATCCAGATGGTCGGCATCCACATTCAGAATGACTGCCACAGTGGGAAAGAAGGACAGGAAAGAGTCGCAGTATTCGCAGGATTCCATGATAATCGTGTCACCCTGACCCACCCGGTGACCCACACCCAGCATGGGCAGGGTGCCGCCGATCATGACTGTGGGGTCGGCCTGCGCGGCCATGAAGATATGAGTACACATGGAGGTGGTTGTGGTCTTTCCGTGGGTGCCGGCTACGCACAGGGCGTTTTGATACTGGCGCATCAAAGCACCCCAGGCCTGTGCCCGCTCAAAGACCGGGATTCCTGCCGCCCGGGCGGCGGCAATTTCAGGGTTGTCGTCGTGAACAGCGGCGGTGCGGATGACGCAGTCAGCACCTTGCACGCTTTCCGGCAGGTGGCCAATGACCACATGTACGCCCACACTACGCAGGCGGGCCACAGTGCGGCTTTCCTGCATATCAGAGCCGGTGATGATCAGCCCGGCACCGTGGAGCACCTCTGCCAGCGGGGACATGGACACACCGCCCACGCCCACCAGATGAGCCCGGCTGCCGGGCTTCAAATATTCATGGATGTCAGGAGAAACCATGTGGTTTACACATCCTTTGTTTCAGTTTATAATGTAGCTAAAGACAATGAAACTATTATAGTACACCGGGGAGAAGATAGCAAGTGCTCCCTATATAAATCATAGACCGCTCCGGCGGAAAATAGACCGAAAGCAGGTGAGAACATGCTCTGGAAACAGGTAGAGCCGCACGCGGCAGAATGCTGCCGCAGGCTGTGGCAGGCCGGGTTTGAGGCGTACCCTGTGGGCGGCTGCGTCCGCGACCTTTTGCTGGGACGCATCCCGGGAGATTGGGATGTGACCACAAATGCCCTGCCGGAGCAGGTAATTGACCTATTTGAGCATGTGATCGCAACTGGTGTAAAGCATGGGACCGTTACGGTGGTTCTGGGTGATGAACACATTGAAGTGACCACGTTCCGCACGGAAGACGGCTATTCCGACGGGCGGCATCCGGATGCGGTTCGGTTTGACGCAGGGTTGGAGGAGGACCTTTCCCGGCGGGATTTTACCATAAACGCCATGGCCCTGGCACCAGAGGGAGAAGTGGTTGATCTGTTCGGAGGTCAGAAGGACCTGTCGGAAAAAGTCATCCGCTGTGTGGGAGATCCTGTTCGCCGATTCCATGAGGACGGCCTGCGTATGTTCCGGGCTGTGCGGTTTGGAGCCCAACTGGGATTTGAACTGACCGAAGAGACCGCACAGGCCATCAAGTGCAGTGCCTTTCGGGCAGAAAATATCGCAGCGGAACGAGTGCGAACGGAAGTGGAAAAAATCCTGTGTTCAGACAGGCCGGAACGCATGTCACAGTTGTTTTCGTTCGGCTTGTTGGGACGATGGGTGCAAGGTTGCCCAACGGATCTTTCCTGTCTATCACAACTGCCGGCACAGCCGGTGCTTCGCTGGGCAAAGCTGTGTTCCCTGCTGACGGCGGAAAATTGTGTAGACAGCGTGGAGGTGTTCCTGCGGGGCTTGAAACTGGACGGACATACGATCCGCTCCTGCTACATGGGACATGTCCTGTGGCAGGAAGGGCTGCCTCAAACGGATTTGGACTGGCGGCGTGCGCTGGCTGAATACGGTGACCACGCCTGCCGTGCCGCGGCGGCCATGGGCGGTGCACTGGAGAAGCTGGAGCAGGTGCTGAAACAGTCGCCCTGTGTCAGTGTTGGGGGACTGGCGCTGTCAGGACACGAGCTGGCGGAACTGGGTCTGCATGGTCCGCAGATCGGTATGGCCCAACGCTATCTGCTGGAGCATGTGCTCATACACCCCGGAGATAACCGGGCAGAGATACTGCGTTTAAAAGCGAAAGAATTTGCAGACCGGCAACATTAAGAGTGAACGAGCATGCTTGCAAAAAACGACAAATGCAGGTATGATATGAAGCAGAGATGCAGTCCGGCCCGGCCGGACAGAAGGAGAAAGCAATGACTATCGAATATTTGCCTCGGGGTGTCTGTTCCCGGAAAATGATTATCGAAGTAGAGGACGACATCATCCAGAAGGTGCAGGTGGAGGGGGGCTGCAGCGGAAATCTGCAGGGTATCTCCCGACTGGTGGAGGGGATGAGCGTTGATGAGGCCGTCTCCCGCATGGAGGGTATCCGCTGCGGCTGGAAGAACACCTCCTGCCCTGACCAGATGGCTCAGGCACTAAAACAGTATAAGAAATGACAAATGTCCGGCACGGAATATTCCGTGCCGGACATTTACATAAAGATTGTACAAAAGACATTTTTGAAAGAGCGCTCATCCAAACATGCAAAAAGACCAAGAAATAAGACGAAGAACGCGAAAAAGCGAAGAATTAATGTGTTGCAAATTCACTTTATGAAAATCTCGAAGGAAAATTAGTTGACATAAACAAAACGATGTTGTATACTGATCCCATCTCAAAAACAGAAAGAAGGTGAACAAGGAATGACCAATACAAGCAAGATTCGGAATCTGATCCGGGAAAAGGGCGATATCGACGAGATGATTTTTGCCAGCCAGGGCAAGGACGCAGGCCAGACTCAGACCCACAGCGAACGCTGAAAAGGAGGACAGTTATGCCAAGCGATATGAGCTCAACAAAGTAAACCGCCGCAGGAGGAATGACCTCACTGCGGCGGTTGTTTTTTATACGGATTCGGACAGTTTCAGTGCCTTGTCCAGAATGGCGTTAGCCACGTCATCCTTACTCATCAGGGGCAGTTCCACGCAGTCCTTGTGGGTGATCAGGGTCATCACATTGGTATCCACGCCAAAGCCGGCGCCCTCCACCTTCAGATTGTTGGCGGCAATCATGTGGATAGCCTTTTTCGAAAGCTTTTCCCGGCTGTTTTCCAGCATGTTCTCCGTTTCCATGGAGAAGCCGCAGATGACCTGACCGGAACGCTTGTGTTCGCCCAGATATTTCAGAATATCCTGGGTACGCTTCAGGGGGATGGCCAAGTCGCCGTCCTTCTTTTTGATCTTGTTGTCGTTATAGTCAGCGGGGGTGTAGTCCGCCACAGCGGCGGCCTTGAAGATAAAGTCGGCATCCGCTGCCCGGGCGGTCACCTCACGATACAGGTCGGCGGCGGAAACGATGGGGACAGTCTCCACAAACAGGGGCGGCTCCAGTGCGGTGGGGCCGGACAAGAGGGTTACTTGTGCGCCCCGGTAAGCGGCCATGCGGGCCAGGGCGTAGCCCATCTTGCCCGAGGAGTGGTTTGTCAGATAGCGCACCGGGTCAAGGGCTTCCTGGGTGGGACCGGCGGTAACCAGCACCCTTTTCCCCTGCAGGTCGTGGGGCAGGGCGATGGCGTGGAGAATATGCTCCAACAGCACTTCAGGCTCAGGCAGCTTGCCTGCACCAACCGCGCCGCAGGCCAGACGGCCGCTGGCAGGGGCAATTACTTGCCAGCCATAGTGGCGCAGGATGTCAAGGTTATCCTGGGTCACCTGATTTGCGTACATATTGGTGTTCATGGCCGGAGCGATGAGCTTGGGACAGCGGCAAGCCAGCACCGTGGTGGTCAGCATGTCGTCGGCCAGCCCGTGGGCCAGCTTGGCGCACACATTGGCGGTGGCGGGGGCGATGAGGACCAAGTCTGTCCGTTCCGCCACGGAGATGTGCTCCACCTGATGGACGAAATTGCGATCAAAGGTGTCGGTCAGGCATTTGTTGCCTGTGAGCTGCTCAAAGGTGAGGGGGGAGATGAACTGGGTGGCATTGGCAGTCATAATGACCTGCACATGGCAGTGCTGCTTCACCAGGGCAGAGGCCAGAGCCGCAGCCTTGTATGCGGCGATGCCGCCGGTGACGCCAAGCAGAACAGATTTTCCCTTCAGCATAGCGATCCCTCCATTGGTTGGGGTGAATTTCCCATATATTATATCAAAAGGGAGCGGAGGTGTAAAGAACGGGAAAGTAAAGTTATATAAACCGGAAATCCAAAGGTTCAGATATTGAAATCCCAGCCGATTTCCTGTATAATGTTTCCGCCCGGCGCAGATGCTTTGGCCGGGTCAAATTGCGTTGCATCCTCTTTAATGGGAGCGACAGCAGGAGGGAATTGAATATGAAACAAAAAACGAAGGATACACGCTGGATGGTTGGTGTGGCTATGATGGCGGCCATCGTGATACTGTTGGCCAATACCCCGCTTGGGCTGATTCCCATTTCACCCGTTATCAAAGCCACTACAACCCATATCCCTGTGATTATCGGGGCGATCCTGCTCGGCCCTCTGGCCGGTGGGCTGCTGGGCGGCGTGTTTGGCATCTGTTCCATGATCAGCAATACTGTCGCTCCCGTGGCCACGTCCATGTGCTTTTCCCCTTTTCTCAGTACCACGGGGCTTGCGGGCGCAGTAAAGGCGGTGTGGGTCAGCGTGGGCTGCCGCATCCTTATCGGCGTGGTGGCGGGCTGGCTGTGGATCGCACTGAAAAAATGTAAGGTCAAGGATTTGGTGGCGCTGCCTGTGGTAGGATTTGTGGGATCCATGACCAACACCGTTGCGGTTATGTTCAGCATCCTCTTCCTGTTCCGGGCGGAGTATGCTGCGGCAAAGAATATTGCCATGGAGGCCTTTTATGACTTTGTGATGGGTGTGGTCACCGGCATGGGTGTACTTGAGGCTATTGTTGCGTTGATTCTGGTCACGGTCATCGGTAAGGCCCTGCTGAGGATATTCAAACGATAAATTCTTCACCGAGGTGAGTTTTATGCTGCTTGCTATCGACATCGGCAATACCAATATTGTCATTGGCGGGATTCAGGACGACAAGATCGTCTTTGAGGCACGCATTGCGACCGAGCGGGTCAAGACCTCCGACCAGTATGGTTCGGAGATCAAGAATATGCTGGACTTGTTTGGGGTAAAAGTCTCGGACCTGCATGACTGCATTATTTCTTCTGTTGTGCCGCCGGTATTTAACTCGGTCCACACCGGTGTGATGAAGGTCACGGGAAAGCAGCCCATAGTGGTGGGTCCCGGCATCAAGACCGGACTGAATATTCAGATGGATACCCCATCTCAAGTGGGCAGCGACCGTATTGTCATTGCTGTGGCTGCGCTGGCAGAGTATGCACCTCCCCTGATCCTGCTGGATCTGGGCACCGCCACCACCATTGAAGTGGTGGATAAGGGCAATGTGTATATGGGTGGATGTATTATCCCCGGCGTGCGTATCTCTCTGGAAGCCCTAACCAACCGGGCCTCACAGCTGCCCGGTATCCAGCTGGACCGCCCCAAGAAGGTCATTGGCAAGAACACCGTAGACTGTATGCGCAGCGGTGTCATGTACGGCGCGGCCGCCATGCTGGACGGGATGATCGAGCGGGTGGAAGAGGAACTCGGCTATTCCACCACTGTGGTGGCCACCGGCGGCATGGCGCAGTTTGTCTGTCCTCTGTGCAAGCGGGACATCAAGCTGGAGCGGGATCTGCTGCTTAAGGGGCTGAATCTGATTTACAAGAAGAATATGAAGTGACAAAATCGCCGTCCTAACAAGGACGGCGATTTTCTCTGCTTGTGCTGTAATTATTCTCTTGCAAAAGGCAGGGGTATCGTGTATAATATGGAGCACACGCCGGTGTGATGGAATTGGTAGACGTGACGGACTCAAAATCCGTTGGTGGCGACATCGTGTGGGTTCGAGTCCCACCACCGGCACCAAAACAATATAATCCGAACCGAATCTTCCCTGTGGGAGGATGGGTTCGGATTATTTGTTTTTTCTGGGAAGACTGAGTATCAAAAAAAGAAGCAAGCTTTATGGCTTATCCTTCTGTGCCCTGGTCCCGGTACTGGTTGGGGGTCATTCCCATACACTCCCGGAACACCTTGTAAAAGTAGGGCAGGCTGTAGAAGTTGAGAAATTCACTGATTGCGCTGGAGCTCATGTCACCGCTGCGCAGCATCTGACAGGCCTTTTCGATCTTCAGCCGATTGATATACTGCACCGGTGACAGGCCGGTGACTTGTCTGAAGCGCTTGCGGTAGACCGTCTCGCTCATGGCGCAACGCTGGGCAAGCTCCGGCACAGGCGCATCACATCGCTCCCAAGGAACAGTTCCTCCCCCTCCGGTGTGCTTAAACGGAAGTTCACAATGAAGGGGTGGGCTACCTTTCCCTCCGGCACAGCAAGGCTCAGTGCATAGTACGCCCCCTTGGGCAGCAGCACCACTTCTCCCGTGTTGACCTGCATCCGGCCGCCGGTCAGTTCAAAAACTGCCGGGCTGTTTTGTCCAATAGTGGCATCGGCAACGGTTGCTTTCTGCCCACATCAGTGGTATGATATGGAATTAGAGACCCATTAACTTTACATATAAGGGGATATGCACCATGGATTACAAGAAACTGCAAAACGGCAGCGACATCCGCGGCGTGGCTCTGGAAGGTATCGAGGGCCAGCACGTCAACCTGACCGAGGAGGTCTGCCGTAATATTGGCCGGGGCTTTGCCCTGTGGCTGCGCGAGCGCCTGGGCAAGGACGAGCTTTGTGTCTGCGTAGGCCGTGACTCCCGTCTGTCCGGTCCCGCTCTGGCCGAATGGATCTGCGGAGCTATGGCCGCTCAGGGTATTCAGGTCACCGACATTGGCATGGCCTCCACCCCCGCCATGTTCATGAGCACCGTCACCGGCGACAAGCCCTACGACGCCTCCGTGATGATCACCGCCAGCCACCTGCCTTTCAACCGCAACGGCTTTAAGTTCTTCACCAAGGACGGTGGTCTGGAAAAGCAGGATATTGCCGCCATCCTTTCCAACGCAGCAGATGACAAGGTTACCAACCTTCCCCCCGCAAAGGTGGAGTCCGGCGCTTTTATGGACGATTACGCCGCCATTCTGGTGGACAAGGTCCGCTCCGCCACCGGGGAACAGCGTCCTCTGGACGGCTTTAAGGTGGTGGTAGACGCAGGTAATGGTGCAGGCGGCTTCTATGTGGAGAAGGTTCTGCAGCCCCTGGGCGCAGACACCACCGGCAGCCAGTTCCTTGAGCCGGACGGTTCCTTCCCCAACCACATTCCCAACCCCGAGGATGCCACCGCCATGCAGGCCATTATGGACGCCGTGGCGGCTCAGAAAGCAGATTTGGGCATCATCTTTGACACCGACGTGGACCGTGCCGGTGCTGTGCTGTCCGATGGCAGTGAGCTCAACCGCAACCGTATCATCGCCATGCTGGCCGCCATCCTGCTGCGGGAGCATCCCGGAACCACCATCGTCACCGACTCCATCACCTCCACCGGCCTTGCCAAATTCATTGCGGATAAGGGCGGCGTGCACCACCGCTTCAAACGCGGCTACCGCAACGTCATCAACGAGTCCATCCGTCTGAACAACGCCGGTCAGGACAGCCAGCTGGCCATCGAGACCTCCGGCCACGGTGCCCTGAAGGAGAACTACTTCCTGGACGATGGCGCGTATCTGGTGACCAAGCTGCTCATCGAACTGGCCCGAGGCAAAAAGGAGGGCTATACTCTGGAGTCCCTTATTGCCGACCTGGCCGAGCCCGCCGAGAGCAAGGAGCTTCGCCTTAACATCATCCCCGAGGACTTCAAGACCTACGGTCAGAGCGTACTGGACGGTCTACAGGAATATGCTGCCAAGCAGCCCGGCTGGTCCATCGCCCCCAACAACTTTGAGGGTGTGCGGGTCAATCTGGACGCGGAGCATGGCAACGGCTGGTTCCTGCTGCGCCTGTCCCTCCACGACCCCCTGCTGCCCCTGAACATCGAGTCCGATGTTCCCGGCGGCGTGCTGACCATTGCCAAAGAGCTGGCCCGCTTCCTTCTGTCCTGCGATGGTCTGGACACGGCCAAACTGGCCGAGTTTGTGGGCTGATCCCCTCTTCCGCTTTTGTGCAGACCCCACAGCGCAAACCGCTGTGGGGTCTGCTTTTTTGCTCATTTGCAGTCTTTGAAAAAAAATTCGAATTTTCGTAAAAAAGCAGTTGACATCCCGGGTGCCCTGTGGTAATATACATCTTGCGCTGAACAACAGCGCTCCACTACCAAATGCGCGAGTGGTGGAATTGGTAGACTCGCTGGCTTCAGGTGCCAGTGCTCGCAAGGGCGTGTGGGTTCGACTCCCACCTCGCGCACCAAAAACCCAAGTCTGAACGGACTTGGGTTTTTACTTTCTCCAAACAAACAGGCGGCACGGGCAAATGCCCGTGCCGCCCGTTTCCTTATTTTCCGCTTTTCCGCTGCATCAGCTTCACTGTCTCCACAACAGGAATCACCGTTGCGGCCAGAACCAGAGCAATGACATATTCCGTCAGACCGACAGGGGTGAACCCAAACGCATTGGCCAGGAACGGCACTTCCAGCACCAGAGTGGTCAGCACCAGACTGCCCAGCATAGCCGCCCACAGGATCTTATTGTGGGTGTGGAGACCAAATACGCTCTTGCGCTGACTGCGCATGTTGAAGCTGTGGAATATCTCACACATACTCATGGACAGGAACGCCATGGTCATACCATGGGGGGACACGCCGGAAGGCATGGCCAGATGACCCGCCTCAAAACTGTAGCCAATTATGTAGGACAGGATGGTGATGATGGTGATCAGCACACCCTGATATCCGATATCGATGGCCAGACCACCGGCAAAGATCCCCTCCTTGGCGTCACGGGGTGGGCGATGCATGATGTCCGGTTCCCCTCTCTCCATACCCAGGGCCAGTGCCGGGAAGCAGTCGGTGATCAGGTTGATGAACAGCAGATGCACAGGGTTGAGCAGGGTAAAGCCCATCAGCGTGGAGAAAAAGACACCCAGCACCTCACTCATATTGGAGGCCAGCAGGAACTGAATGGCCTTTCGGATGTTGTCGTAGATGCGACGTCCCTCGTCCACTGCGGTGACAATAGTGGCAAAGTTATCATCGGCCAGCACCATATCAGCCACATTCTTGGTCACGTCGGTGCCTGTGATACCCATACCCACGCCAATGTCGGCGGACTTGATGGATGGCGCGTCATTGACACCATCGCCGGTCATGGCGGTGACCGCTCCGTTGCGCTTCCAGGCAGTGACGATGCGCACCTTGTGCTCTGGCTGTACGCGGGCGTAGACGCTGTACTTCTTTACTGCCTCACAGATCTGATCATCAGAGATCGCGTCCAGTTCCCCGCCGGTGATGGCCTGAGAAGCGTCCTCAATGATGCCCAGCTCACGGGCGATGGCAATGGCAGTATCCTTATGGTCGCCGGTGATCATGACCGGGCGAATGCCGGCGCTGCG
Source organism: Lawsonibacter sp. (assembly GCA_045534105.1). Classification (GTDB taxonomy): domain Bacteria; phylum Bacillota; class Clostridia; order Oscillospirales; family Oscillospiraceae; genus Lawsonibacter. The sequence goes on from JAZSJB010000063.1 coordinate 10,261, forward strand.
ACACTGCTCAATAGCCGCTTTGACTTCAGGTCGAACCGGGTCGATCATGCCGGCCAGACCGATGAAGCACAGCTCCCGCTCCAAATACTCCGGACTGTTGTCCCCGGGCCGCTCACCCCAGTCCCGCTTGGCCGCGGCCAGCACCCGCAGCGCCTTGTCTGCCATATCCTTGTTCGCGTTCAGGATCCAGGCGCGCTTTTCCTCAGTCATGGGCAGAATATTTCCGCTCTCTTCATAATAAGTACACAGCTTGAGCACCTCGTCCGGTGCGCCCTTGGTGTACTGGATATATCCCTCCTCCACAGCATGGACCGTGGACATCATCTTGCGCGAGGAATCGAAGGGCGCCTCATCCACACGGGGCGTCCGGGCTTCAAGCTCATGCTTGAGCAGGCCCGCCCCAGCCGCAAAGTTGACCAAAGCCGCCTCAGTGGGTTCGCCTTCTGCCTGCCCGGCCTCATTCAGGCGTGCGTCACAGCACAGGGCCATGGCGGTGGCCAACAGGGTCTTATCCCCCACATGTTCCACCACTGTCATCTTGTTCTGGGTCAGGGTCCCGGTCTTATCCGAGCAGATGACCTGCGTGCAACCCAGCGTCTCTACCGCAGTCAGCCGGCGGATAACCGCGTTGCGTTTGGACATATTAGTCACCCCGATGGACAGCACCACCGTGACCACGGTGGCCAGCCCCTCGGGAATAGCGGCAACCGCCAGAGAAACGGCCACCATGAAGGTAGACAGCACGCTGCTCAGGGTAAACGACCCGGCCATGACCAGATTAAAAATAAAGATAAAGACACAGATGCCCAGCACCAGCTTGCTCAGGGTCTTGCCCAACTCATCCAGACGGCGCTGCAGGGGGGTCTGTTCCTCCTCGGTAGCCGCCAGAACACCGGCGATTTTACCCATCTCCGTGTCCATGCCTGTGCGGGTGATCAGCGCCCTGCCACGGCCGTAGGCCACGGTAGAACCCATGTAGCACATATTCTTCCGGTCGCCCAGAGGGATATCCTCCTGGCCGTCAGCCAGCCCCAGTGCCTCAACGACCTTGTTGACAGGCACGCTTTCACCCGTAAGGGCGGCCTCCTCAATCTTCAGGCTGGCACTTTCCAGCAAGCGGCCATCGGCAGGCACGCTGTCCCCCGCCTCCAGCAGCACCACATCGCCCGGAACCAGCTCATCCGAATGGAGAGTCACCGGATGCCCATCACGCAGCACCTTACAGGTGGCAGCGGTCATTGTCTGCAGCGCTTCGATGGCCGCTTCTGCCTTGCTCTCCTGAAACACGCCCAAAATCGCATTGAGCAGTACAACGATCAGGATAATGAATACCTCAGCCAATCCCTCCGGTTCATGAGGGTTCTGGAGATTGTGAATGACTGTGGTGGCCGCCGAAACGCCCGCCGCAATCATCAAAATGATGAGCATTGGGTCCTTCAGCTGCGCCAAAAAGCGCTGAAGCATAGTGGGCTTTTCCGCGTCTTTCAGTTTGTTGTGCCCATATTTGGCCAGTCGTTCCTGAGCCTGCCCTGTGGTCAGCCCCTCGGTCCCTGTGTCAAACGACCGGAGGACTTCTTCGGTTGATTGCGTATACGTCTTTTTCATGTCCAATATTCCTTTTCCTCAGATTGCACGGTTACAGGACCGTATCAGCTTCAACTATAGAAAACGCAAAATTGAAAGTCAATCGAATTTACAGGAACTTAACAGATATTAATCTCTTTTTTACACGGAGTTTTCTCTGAGAATCCCGCATAAAAACGGTGCGCTCCGAATAACGAAGCGCACCGTTTTCTCATTCTTATTCTGTTTACATCATTTTGACCGTATAGTACACCAGCAGCACAAACAGCCAGGCCAGCAGCACAAACAGCAGGTAAAAAGCTACGGTACCGCCCAGCAACAAGCCGACAAGCATAGCCAGCAGGCTTACCACGCAGGAAAGCACAATCAGCAGGAAGTTGCTCTGCTTGGGGAGGAGGGCAACCTGCTTTCCCTTGACTTCCAGCATACCCTGCCCCTTCTTCAGCTTGAGGGCCAGCAACATGATGGCCAGCAGGACCACCGCACCGGCTACCATATACAGGTTGACCAGCATATCATGCGTGCCGATGTTCTTGCGCACCAGCCACAGGCCCAGCAGGCCCACCCCTGAACCACAGGCACAGAAGAAAAACTCCTTCTGATACAGGTAGTATACCAGAGCCAGCACCGCCCCGGCGGGCACCAAAACATACAACATCTGCACCGCAGCGCGGTAAAACACCACGATCAGAGCAGAGCTGACACCTATGGCCAGCAGGACCGCGGTCAGGACCACACTCAGGAAAGGAAACGCCCGCTCTGCCTTCATCTGCTTCCAGCCCCACACGCCACTCAACACAGCACCCAGCAGGCCCAGCACTGCGGTGACCTTGAGCACCGAACCCAACGCCAGCGCCAAATTGATTGAAGCAGAATCAGCGGTAAAATTAACGTAATATTTGTTGACGAGCAACAGCAGGAACTCCAGCACCATCGCCGCCGCGAACCAGATCAGCGCGCGGGTAAGGGCGATATCTTCCTGCTTCTTTCTGTCCGCTCTGTTACTGTTTTCCATGATGATTCCCCTTGTTTACAAATGCAACGGACCCAACACCATGCACCACAAGATGTACGGCCTGTTTTCCGTTTAAAGTGAGGCTAACCGCAAAATAGCAGGTCGCACACCACTGTTCTACATTTTAACAGACTTTTCCATGATTTGCAACACTTAAAACAAAAACTCCCGTTCTTCCTGTCTCCGGCCCGGCTTTTCCTCTTGCACGCCACCTGCCAAAGCGCTATAATATTGTTAACAATTGAAGGAGGCCTGCCCATGACTGTTATGGCCATCGATTACGGAGACGCCCACACGGGAGTGGCCATCTCCGATCCCACCGGTTTTCTGACCGGGACAACAACCACCATTCACAGCCGAAAAGCTGATGTCGTACTGGAGGAACTTACCCGCCTGATCCGTGACAACTGTGTTGATGCCCTTGTGATGGGCTTTCCACGAAACATGGACGGAACGGAAGGTCCCCGTGCCCAGCTGTACCGGGACTTTGCCGATCAGCTGGCTCAGGTCACCGGACTGACTCCTGTCCTCTGGGATGAACGCCGCACCACTGTGGATGCCCACCGCATCCTGTTTGAGGCCGGAAAAAATGCAAAAAAACGAAAAAAGACCGTAGACGCGGTTGCCGCCAGCCTGATTCTGGAGGGCTATCTGGATTTCTGCCGCATGCAGAAGAACCGCGGACAATAAACGACCAACACAGGGAGGAATCACGATGACAAAAATCACTAAAGTCTGGGCCGTATCCTTTACCGGTACGGGCAACACCCAAAAGGTCGTGCGTACCGCAGCCAAGGCCGCCTGCGAAAAGCTGAACTGTGCCTACGAAGAATATGACTTCAGCCTGCCTGCCGCCCGTGCCCGTGAGTTGTCCTTCACCGACAATGACCTGGTGGTGTTCGGCACCCCGGTCTATGCCGGCCGCGTCCCCAATGTGCTTTTGCCCTTTCTGACCAAAAACATCAAGGGCGGCGGTGCGCTGGCCATCCCCGTAGTGACTTACGGCAACCGCAACTTCGATGACGGTCTTATGGAACTGCGTAATATTATGATCGCCAACGGTCTGACTCCCATCGCCGGCGGCGCTTTTGTAGGCGAGCATTCCTTCTCCACCACCCTGGGCGCGGGCCGTCCCGACCCCAGCGACCTTGCTCTGGTTGAGGAATTGGGTTTCAAAGCAGCCGACAAGGTGCTGGCCGGGGATACCACCGTACCTGTAACCGTGGAGGGCGAAGACCCCATCCGCACCTATTACACCCCCCGTGACCGCAACGGCAATCCCATCAACATCCTCAAGGTCAAACCCAAAACGGACACAACTAAGTGCATCAACTGCGGCCTGTGTGCCCGAATCTGCACCATGGGCTCCATCGACCCCCAGGATGTGACCAGCGTGACCGGCATCTGCATTAAATGCTGCGCCTGTGTTAAGCGCTGCCCCAAGGGTGCCAAGTATTACGATGACGCGGGCTACCTTTATCACCAGCACGAGCTGGAGGATGTTTATGCCCGCCCCGCCGAAAGCAAAATCTTCCTGTAAAGTGCAAGTTCTTTATAGCGCATCGCGTTTCAGCGATGCGCTATTTTCGTTTACCCACCAGCTCCCACAAGCCCACCAGAATCAGAAACGCCCCAAAACACTTGCGCAGCAGGGCCGTATCCATGGCTGTAGCAGCCCATGCCGCCCCGGCCGCACACAACAGTCCCGCCCCGATACAGGGCAGCAGCGCACTTTTTTCTATATATCCATTCCTCACATGGGCAGGCAGCGCCATAAGTCCGGCAGGCAAAAAGTAAAGCAGATTGATCCCCTGAGCCAGCTGCTGGTCCAACCCGGCCACCAGCGTCATATACACCAGCAGCAGGGTACCGCCGCCCACGCCGAAGCCGGACAGCACCCCGGTCAGCACCCCCGCCCCAAAGGCGGGCATGGCGCCGCTCACAGAAAGTACCTCACGCCGCCGTAAATCAGCAGCAATCCAAAGCCCCGGCGCAGCCAGTCCACCCGCACCCCTTTAAACAGCTTGCCCCCGAGCCAGCCCCCCAGAGTGCCTCCCGCCAGATAGGGCCATGCCGCCTCCAGCTCCAGGCCACCCCGCATAAAATATACAGCAACAGACAAAAGGCACAACGGCAGAATGACTGCCACCGAGGTAGCAAAGGCCCGGCGCGGGTCCAGGCCGCAGTACCGTGTCAGCATGGGCACCAGCACAGACCCTCAAGTCGGATCGTAGCCATGTCGTTCTG
>JAZSJB010000021.1:0-2776 GCA_045534105.1 Lawsonibacter sp.
TCGACCCCGTTGACCCCGTCGACCCCGTCGACCCCGTTGATCCCGATGAACCCATCGACATTCCCGACCCCGAGGTTCCTCTGGCCGATGAGCCCGACCTGCCTGAGCCTCCCGTGGACATTCCCGACGAGGATGTACCTCTGGCCGACGTCCCCAAGACCGGCGACAAGCTGACGGTTTATCTGCTGATGACCGTCCTGTCCGGCACGGCTCTGATTCTGTTGGGTACTCAGGATAAGAAGCGGTATCAGGGCAACTGATAACCGGATCCCGGCAAAACAGAATAGAACGAACATCACCCCCGGGAGCCAAACCCGGGGGTGATGTGTCACAAAAAAGCGCTTTTTGAACGACAAAATGTAAAATGTAACCGAACCTGTGACCGGTACGTGGTATGCTAAGGATGCCAAAACAGACGCGGAAAGGAGGCGGTACCCATGAAGAAGGTCATACGAAAGCTGGCAGTTTTGGTGCTGACGTTAGCCTTTTTGAGCAGCGGTGTGCTTCTGGCCCGTCAGGGAATGGATTATTGGCGTGCGCGGCAGAGCAGCCTGCAGGCGCAAAGCGCGGCCGGTCTGGGACAGAGTTCCGTGGAAACGATGCCCGAACCGGAGGTGCCCCTGATCCCGGAACCGCCCGTTCAGCCGGAATACCGCCCGTTGGAAGAGGAGGCGCAACACCTGTGGCAGGTGGATCTGGAGTCATTGCGGCAGGTCAATGAAGATGTTTTGGGCTGGATATCCGTTCCCGGCACGCAGCTGGACTACCCGATCCTGCAGGGAGAGGATAATCAGTATTACCTCAACCACATGTGGCAGGGCAAGCGCAATGCGGCCGGCTCGGTGTTTTTGGAAAGTCAGATGGCACCGGACTTCAGTGGATTCAACACCATTCTTTATGCCCACAACATGAAAAACGGCTCTATGTTCGGTTCGCTCAGACAATACCGAACACAGAGCCATTGGCAGGAGCATCCCTGCATTTATGTCGTGGATGACAGCGGTATACACCGCTACGAGATTTTTGCCGCCTTTGAGGCGGAGGTGCGGGGGTACACCTATCGGCTGGATGTAAACACCCCGGAAAAGAAACAGGCATTTTTGGATTACAGCGCAGAACGCTCCGTGATCAAGACCGAGCTCGCCCCCACGGCAGAGGACAGCGTCATCACCCTGTCCACCTGCACCGGAAACGGATATGACCACCGCTGGGTGGTGCAGGGAGTGCTGACCGGAACCTTTACGCAGTAGGAAGATTTGGCTCCAGAGGATGGACGCTGAACGTAATGCTGGCCGGAGAGTGAGGGTATTGCCGCCCAAAAGAGCGGAGAATACGTTCGCAGACGGCACAACTGTTTTCGTAGTTGGCATGGGGCAGCATGATAATGAACTGGGATACGCTGCACTTGGTCACGATGTCGCCCTGGCGCAAACCGTGGACGATCACATCCTGCAAATTGTCCATGGCGGTGTCCAGACTGCGGCGGGGAAGCTCTTTTTTGCCCCGGCCGTGCAAGGAAAGCAGAGCGATGTGGACCACGTCCCCGCTTCGGACGATGGCCCGGGCCTGCACCTGATAGAGCAGACGGAAAAAGTCGTACTCGCACAGCAGAGCCCCCTTGGCACCGGCCGGTTCTTTCAGCATATCGCGCACCGTTCCCGCGGGAACGGTGATACCACCCGCCTCACGGGCGGCATCACGATAGAGTTGACGGCTTTCGTCTGAAGGCATCACGCCGAAGTTGGAAAAGAGCAGCTCGCTCATTTCTTCGTAGGCGCGGAGCGCGCCGGCGCGATCCTCCAGCGCGATCAGACCGCGCATAAGGTGCTGATAGAGGTGTTCGCTGTAAGGTTCCACCGACAGGGCGCGTCGGCACAGGGCGACAGCCTGTGGCCACTGGTTTCGCTGCTCCAGCAGTTCCAGTGTGTTCTGGACCGCGTTCAGGTACATTTGGTGGTAATACGTGCTGATGGGCATGACCCACGGCTCCGAGGAGAGCTTGGGAAGAAAATCGCCCCCATACAGAGCCAGTGCCTGCTGATACAGCTCCAGTTGGATCTCTTCGTCCGACTGCTGTGCAGCCGCAGAGCAAAGGCGGTCAAATTCCTCCACATCGACTGCCATGGGCAGTTCGGTATTCCAGCTATAGCAACCGTTTTTGAACAGGATCAGATCGTGCCCTGTATGCTCTCCCAGTTGGTCCAACATGGTGCGGGCCCGATAGAGCATGGCCTTGATGCGGCTGCCGGGATCCCCCTCGCTGTCACCGGAAGAAAGTAGCTGCAGCAGACTGTCCTGGGTTACCCGGGTGGTGCGGGAGAAAATCAGGTAGGCAAGCAGCAGCCATACCTTTCGCATCCGGTTACTGCGGTCGTCCAGGCAGTTCCCGTTTCGCTCAATGGAGAAACCGCCAAGCATTTTGACGGCAAGAATATCCGACATGATGTGCGCCTCCTTCCTTGCGGGGTAAAAGCCGAAGATGATTCGGCAGAAAGAATAGGATACATAATTATCATAACAGAAAAGCTACTGTGCTTTCAAGGGTGAAAACAATAAAAACCTTTACCGGAACGACAAAAAATGCTACAATCAGGGCAGAAATGATGGGATATTCCCTGCGGAGCTGTCTGCCTGAAAGAACGAGGTGAGCAACTGTGGGAGCAAACCAGAGCAAGAAGCGGGCCATGGCCGCCCTTTTGGTGGCTGTGACGCTGGGGACAACTTTGGCCGGCTGCGCCAAAACAGCAGGACAGGGGTATGCGGCTGTGGACGTTGC
>JAZSJB010000039.1:0-19091 GCA_045534105.1 Lawsonibacter sp.
ATCCTTTACAGTGACTGACGTTCAGAAGAATAAGGGTGGCAAGTATATGCACACCGGCAAGCTGACCGAGGGCGTGCTCAAGGTGGGCGACACTGTGTGCGCTGCCATCGATCTGGACCGCCGGAATGCTATCATGCGTGCCCACTCCGCCACGCATCTGCTGGATAAGGCCCTGCGCACTGTGCTGGGTGACCACGTCCATCAGGCTGGTTCTCTGGTGGAGCCTGACCGCGTGCGCTTTGACTTCACCCACTTCTCCGCCATGACTGCTGAGGAACTGGCTCAGGTCAGCGCCATGGTCAACGAGGCGGTGCTGGCCGGCTACGACATCGTCACCGAGGAAATGCCCATCGAGAAGGCCAAGGAGAAGGGCGCTATCGCCCTGTTTGGTGAGAAGTACGGCGATACGGTCCGCGTAGTGGACATGGGCGAGGGCTACAGTGTGGAGTTCTGCGGCGGTACCCATCTGGATAACACCGCCAAGGCCGGCGTGTTCCACATCACCAGCGAGTTCTCTGTGGCCTCCGGCGTTCGCCGCATCGAGGCTACTACCGGCAAGGTGTCTTTGGATACCATGAATGATAATCAGCACAAGTTGTTCCAGGCCGCCGCTATCCTGAAGGCCAAGCCCGCCGAAGTGCTGGAAAAGGCCGAGGCAGCCATGGCCGAGATCAAGAAGCTGCAGCAGGCTGTTGAAAAGTTCAAGGCCCGGGAGGCCGCCGGCGAGACGGATCGACTGCTCTTCGGTACCCACGAAGTGGGCGGACTGAAGGTGCTGACTGCCACCGTTCAGGATGCGGATGCCAACCGTCTGCGCCAGATGGGCGACATGCTCCGTGACAAGGCGGGCAACATTGTGGCCGTGCTGGCCGCGGTGAACGATGGCAAGATCACCTTCCTGGCCACCTGTGGTAAGGACGCTGTAGCCAAGGGGGTCAAGGCCGGAGACATTATCCGTGAGGTCACTCCCATCTGCGGCGGCAAGGGCGGCGGCAAGCCCGACAGCGCCATGGGTGGCGGCACCGACGTGGTCAAGCTGGACGACGCGCTGGCGGCAGTGGACAACATTGTATCTGCCAAGCTGGGACTGTGAGGAGGAATTTCCGTGTCCGATTGTCTGTTTTGTAAGATCGTTAAGGGAGATATCCCTTCCCATAAGGTCTATGAGGACGAGCTGTGCCTGGCATTTTACGACATCGATCCCCAGGCACCCACTCACTTTCTGGTCATTCCCAAGGCGCACATCGGCTCCGTATCTGAAGTGAACGAGGAAAACGCCGCTGTGGTGGCCCATATCTTTGCGGTCATCGCCAAGGTGACCAAAGAGCTGGGTGTGGACAGCTATCGTGTGGTGTCCAACATCGGCGAGCAGGCGGGGCAGTCCGTGTTCCACTTGCACTTTCACGTGCTGGGTGGCCGGGATATGACCTGGCCTCCGGGCTGATCCGCTATACAAAATGTGCTCCGTCTGTTTAAAAGCAGGCGGAGCATTTTTTATATTAAATAGTAAAAAGTATTTTAATTTTCTTAAAATAGAAAGATTGCTTCCCGGTCCGGCAAAAAAGTCGAAAAGAGGCAAAAAGAGGAACGAAAACCAAAACAAAATAGGGGAGAAGTGCTTGCCATCCACCCCTTGTTTGGTGTATTATATAAACTGTATTGTTGCGGTGCCCTTAAAAAAGGGCACAATGCCGAAGAAAGTGAGCTTGTCTCTCTTGATTTGGCACAATTCGAGGAGATACTTAAAAGACAGATCTTTCGCGCAAAACAGCCTGTTTTTTACTAAAGACAGGCAAAACAGGGAGGTAGAAACCGGAATGAGTAAATTCTTTAAGCGTTCCGCCCTTGGCGCACAGGTGCCCCATAACAAGGGGACTGCGGGACAGCAGACAAAGGTTATGCCGCTGCCGTCCAAAATCGTGCTGTCCATGGGCCAGCACATCGGCGCGCCTGCCGCACCCGTGGTCGCCAAGGGGGATCAGGTGTATGTGGGCAGCGTGGTAGGCAAGGCTGCGGGCTTTGTCTCCATGGACATCCACTCCGGCGTGTCCGGCATCGTGGACTCCATTACCACCATCACGGCTCCCAACGGTGCGCCTCAGACGGCGGTTGTCATTATCCCCGATGGAAAGCAGACTGTAGACCCTGAAATCAAGCCCCCGGTGGTTACCGATTTGAAGAGCCTGCAGGACGCGGTCCGTGCCAGCGGTCTGGTTGGTCTGGGCGGCGCGGGCTTCCCCGCGGCGGTCAAGCTGGCCCCCAAGAACCTGGACGAGATCGACACGCTGGTTATCAATGGTGCGGAGTGCGAGCCCTACATAACTTCTGATAACCGGTGCATGCAGGAGGACACTGATTACGTCATCAAGGGAATCCAGACCATCATGAAGTATCTGGACATTCCCAAATGCGTCATCGGCATCGAGGCCAACAAGCCCGACGACATCAAAAAGCTGTCCGAAGCCACAAAGGATATGCCCATTGAGGTTAAGAGCCTGCCCTGCAAGTACCCTCAGGGAGCAGAAAAGGTGCTGATCGAGACCTGTACGGGCAGGGAAGTGCCCTTCCCGGGATTGCCTTCCGATGTTGGCGTGATCGTGATGAACGTCACCTCCGTAGCCTTTATCGCAAAATATCTGGAGACCGGTATGCCCCTGACCACCAAGCGCCTGACCGTAGACGGCGATATTGTGAAGAACCCCGGCAATGTGGAGGTCATCATCGGCACCCCTATTCAGGAACTGCTGGACTTCTGCGGCGGGCTGACGGACGAGCCGGGCAAGATTCTTTACGGTGGCCCCATGATGGGTACTTGTGTGGCCAGCGTAGAGCAGCCCATCCTGAAGAACAACAATGCGATTCTGGCCATGTCCCGCAAGGCGGCCCAGCCAGCCAAGGTCACCAACTGCATCCATTGCGGCCGGTGCACCAATGCATGTCCTCTGGGCCTGTCTGCCAAGGAGATCGTACGGGCCTATGAGACCAAGAATGTGGACCTGCTGGTGGAGCTCAACGCTGATCTGTGTATGAGCTGCGGCACCTGCTCCTTCGTGTGCCCCGCCAAGCGGCCTCTGGCTCCCTCCATCGCTCTGGCCAAGATCATGATGAAGAATGGAGGTAAGAAGTGATGGCCAATAAACTGATTGTTACTGCCGCGCCCCACATTACCGGCGCGGATACCACACAGAAGATCATGGGCCGGGTTTGTATCGCCCTGCTGCCCACGCTGTTTGCGTCCATCGTGATCTTCGGCATCAATTCTCTGATTCTTACCGCTGTTACCGTAGCCGCCTGTGTGGCCTTTGAGTATGGTTACTGCAAGCTGATGAAGCGGGAAGTACCCGTCAGCGACCTGTCCGCTGTGGTCACCGGCCTGCTGCTGGCCTTCAACCTGCCCGCGACCCTTCCCTGGTGGATGGCTATCGTGGGTGCGTTCATCGCCATCGTTATTGTCAAGCAGCTGTTCGGCGGTCTGGGCTATAACTTTGCCAACCCCGCCATCGTGGCCCGCATCGCGCTGGCCATGGGCTTTGCCAGCCGCATGGCGAACTATGCGTTCCCTCTCAGTGATGTAGATGCATTCTCCTCCGCCACCCCTCTGGCTGTGGCCGCCATGGATGCAAGCTCTTCCGCCACTGCCGCGGCGGTGGAGGTAGGCTCTGAGGCGTATAAGGCTCTGTTGCTGGGCACCCACGGCGGTGTGCTGGGCGAGACCTGCGCACTGACTATTCTGCTGGGCGGCATCTATCTCATTGCCACTAAAGTCATTAGCCCCACCATTCCTGTGACCTATCTGGGCACTGTGGCTGTTTTGTCCCTGTGTGCCGGTCAGGATCCCATCTATCAGCTGCTGTCCGGCGGTCTGATGCTGGGCGCTTTCTTCATGGCCACTGACTACGTCACCTCTCCCACCACCCGCAAGGGTAAGCTGGTGTTCGGCATCGGCTTGGGCATTATTACCTGCGCCATCCGTTTCCTGGGCACCATGAACGAGGGCGTGTCCTTCGCCATCCTGCTGATGAACCTGCTGGTGCCTTATATTGAGGTCCTGACCCGTCAGGATAAGCTGGGCATTGCCAAGGCGAAAAAGGGAGGTGCTGCGTAATGAACAACTGGAATAAGATCTTCAAGCCCATCGTAGTGCTGAGCGTCATCTGCATTGTTATTACCGGCGCGCTGGCCCTGACCAACGACATCACCAAGCCCATCATCGAGGAGGCCACTCGCAAGGCTCAGGATTCCGCCCGTATGGAGCTGCTGCCTGATGCCACCGGCTTTACTCAGGCAGAGGGGATCTCCGTAGCAAATGTTTCTGACGTGTATGTGGCGGACAACGGCGTGGGTGCCGTGGTCACCAGTTCCGCCAAGGGCTACGGCGGCACCATGACAGTTATGGTTGGCTTTACCGCTGATGGAACGATTCGCCAGATCAAGGTCACCGAGAATCAGGAGACCAAGGGCATCGGCAGTAAGGTGGCCGGCGATCCGGCGTTCTGGACCCGTTTCGAGGGGCTGGAGGCCAAGACGCTGGTGCTGAATCAGGATGTGGACGCTCTGTCCGGCGCCACCGTATCCAGCAAAGCGCTGACCGCCGCTGTCAACTCCGCCATCGAGGCGTACAACGCCATCGGCTGAAAGGAAGGTGAACAAGATGAGTAATAAAATGAAAATTCTGACCAACGGCATTCTCAATGAGAACCCGGTCCTGCGGCTTGTCCTGGGCACCTGTCCCACTCTGGCCGTGACCACCATGGCCTCCAACGGCATCGGCATGGGTCTTGCGGCCACCTTCGTGCTGCTGTGCTCCAACATCGTGATCTCTGCTCTGCGCAAGGTCATCCCCGACCAGGTGCGTATCCCTTGCTACATCACCGTCATTGCCGGCTTCGTGTCCGTGGTGCAAATGATCGTCAAGGCGTTCCTGCCCAGTCTGGACACCGCCCTGGGCGTGTACCTGCCTCTGATCGTGGTCAACTGCATCATTCTGGGCCGCGCCGAGATGTTTGCTTCTAAGAACAGCATCATCGACTCCGCTCTGGACGGCATTGGCATGGGCATCGGCTTCACTCTGACTCTGACCGTCATGGGCTCCATCCGTGAGATCCTGGGCTCCGGCACTTGGATGGCCGGTCTGGACGGACTGCTGTCCTTCCTGCCTGAGGGCTTTGCCATTCAGGTCCTGCCCGCCGGCGTGGATCCCTTCACCATCATGACCAGCGCCCCCGGCGGCTTCTTTGTGTTCGGTGTGCTCATGGCCGGGGCTACCTGGCTGACCACCCGTCCCAAGAAGGTCAAGGCCGCTGTGGCTGAGGAAGGGGGCAATGCGTAATGGAGATGGCAATGAAGCTTGCCAGCATCTTCTTCACCATGATTTTGGTGGATAACTATGTGCTTGCCAAGTTCCTGGGCATCTGTCCCTTCCTGGGCGTGTCCAAGAAGCTGGACAGCGCCGTGGGTATGTCTCTGGCCGTTACCTTCGTCATGGTCATGGCCACCGCCGCCACCTGGCCCATCTACAAATTTATTCTTGAGCCCTTTGGCATGGACTATCTTCAGACCATCGTGTTCATCCTCATTATCGCCATTCTGGTGCAGCTGCTGGAGAACATTCTGAAGAAGTATATCCCTACTCTGTACAAGTCTCTGGGTGTGTACCTGCCCCTGATCACCACCAACTGCACCATTTTGGGCGTGACCATCCTGAATCTGGACAACGGCTATGACTTCATTGAGTCCATCGTCTGTGCTGCCGGCGCCGGCATTGGCTTCCTGGTGGCTATGGTGCTCTTCTCTGGTGTGCGCCGCCGGGTGGAGGAGGCCAATGTGCCCAAGAGCTTCGAGGGGCTGCCCATCACTTTGGTGGCCGCCGCCATGGTGTCCCTGTCCTTCATGGGCTTCGGCGGCATCGTAGAAGCCATCTTTGGCGCGTAAGAGGAGGGAGGAAGAGCTATGAATCCGATTTTGCTGGCTGTTATTGTTGTCACTGTGATCGGTGTCATTGGCGCCGTGATCCTGGTGGCCGCTTCCATCCTGATGTACGTTCCTGTGGATGAGCGGGTGGAGCAGATCACCGGCGTTCTGGCCGGTGCCAACTGCGGTGCCTGTGGCTGTGCCGGCTGTGCCGACTACGCCAAGAGCATCGTGGAGGACGGCGCTCCTGTGAACAAGTGTACCCCTGGTGGTGCTGCATGTGCCGCTGCTATCGCTCAGATCATGGGCGTGGAGGCGGGGTCCACCGTGTCCATGAAGGCTGTTGTGGGCTGTGCAGGTACCTGCGAGAAGACCTCAAAAAAGTATGAGTATGCCGGTCTTTCCAGCTGTCAGGCAGTCAAGGGCCTGTACGGCGGTGACGGTATGTGCAAGTACGGCTGTCTGGGTTACGGCGACTGTGTGGCCGCCTGTCCCTTCGATGCCATCCACGTGGTGGACGGCATTGCCAAGGTGGACCGGGAAAAGTGCGTGGGCTGCGGTGCATGTGCTGCCGTCTGTCCCAATGCGGTCATCTCCATCGTGCCCGAGCACAAGCGTAAGCCCGTGGTCCTGTGCCAGAACAAGGATAAGGGTGCGGACACCCGCAAGGCCTGTACCGCCGGCTGTATCGGCTGCATGAAGTGTGCCAAGGCCTGCCCCAAGGAGGCCATCACCGTGGACAACAACCTGGCTTTCATTGACCAGGAAAAGTGCGTAGGCTGTCAGCTGTGCGTCAAGGAGTGCCCTGTGGGCATCATCCGTGTTCCCGGCGCAGAATAAGTGGCAACAAAAATTCCCATACCGCAAACGCGGTATGGGAATTTTTTATTCAGCAAACATGGGAGTGGAGAAGTAGCGATCGCCGGAGTCGGGGAGAAGGACCACGATGGTCTTGCCTGTATATTCCGGACGCTGTGCCAGCTGCGTGGCGGCGAACAGCGCTGCGCCGGAGGAGATACCGCACAGCACGCCCTCACGCTTGGCAAGCTCCCGCCCCGCGGCATAGGCATCCTCGTCCGCGACGGGGACTACCTTGTCATACACGGTGCGCTCCAATGCGGCGGGGATGAAGTTGGCTCCGATGCCCTGAATGCCGTGGGGGCCGGCCTGACCGCCGGAAAGCAGGGGGGAGCCGGCGGGTTCCACCGCCACTACCTGAAGGTTGGGATTGCGTTCCTTGAGATAGCGGCCCGTGCCGGAGATTGTGCCGCCGGTGCCCACACCGGCGACAAACACATCCACCTTGCCGTCAGTGTCCGCCCAGATTTCCGGGCCGGTGGTTTGATAGTGGGCGGCGGGGTTGGCGGGATTTTCAAACTGACCGGGGATAAAGCTGTCAGGCAGGGAGACGGCCAGTTCGTTGGCCTTGTCCACTGCACCCTGCATGCCCAACGCACCGGGGGTGAGCACCAGCTCCGCACCGTAGGCCCGCAGCATGGTGCGCCGCTCGGCGCTCATGGTGTCCGGCATAGTGAGGATGACCCGGTAGCCCCGGGCGGCGGCTACGCAGGCAAGCCCGATGCCTGTGTTGCCGGAGGTGGGTTCGATGATGACGCTGCCCGGTTTGAGCAGACCGCGCTGTTCGGCGTCGTCCAGCATGGAGCGGCCCACCCGGTCCTTGGCACTGCCGCCAGGATTGAGAAATTCCAGCTTAGCAAGCAGCGTTGCTTTCAGTCCGTGGACGGCAGAATAGTTGCGCAGTTCCAGCAGGGGAGTGTTGCCTATCAGCTGTTCCGCACTTTGATAAAGAGCCATAAAAACGCCTCCTGAATCGGTTTGGTTCCATAATAGTATGGAACAGCGCGGCAGAAAAGTCAATCGGAAAAAGCCATGTCTTTTTTTGCGGAAAAGTATTCTATTTGAAGGTTGGATTTGGTATAATATACTCTGATATATTTTGGATAGGTATACCCTGTGGAGGAAAAGAGGAGAGTTCATGGGCTGTTTTGACCTGCTGAAGGAACAACTGAATACCCTGTGCCCCCAACTGGACGTGCGCAGGAACGAGCCGATGGAACGGCATACCTCCTTTCACATCGGTGGTCCGGCGGCCCTGATGGCCTTGCCTGCCACACAGGAAGAAGCGGTTCTATGCGTACAGGCAGCGGTAAAATTGGGTATTGAGCCGTTTTTCATGGGCAACGGCTCCAATCTGCTGGTTGCGGACGAGGGTGTCGAGCGCTTTATTATCAAGACCTCAAACCTGCGCCGGTGTGAGGTGGAGGGGAACATGATCACGGCGGACAGCGGCGTTACGCTGGCCCGGCTTGCTGTCTTTGCCCGGGAACAGGGGTTGACCGGTCTTGAATTTGCCCACGGTATCCCGGGAACGTTGGGCGGCGCGGTGACCATGAACGCCGGAGCCTACGGCGGCGAGATGGCGCAGGTGGTGCGGCAGGTGACGGTCCTTACAAAAAAAGGTGAAGCAGAAACGCTTTACAGTTTTGATTTTGGATACCGCCGCAGCGCTTTTTCCGATGGGAGCCGTATGATACTCGGCGCCCAACTGGAGCTGACTATCGGTGAGCGGGAGCAGATCGCCGGGCGCATGGAGGAGCTGGCTATTCAGCGCCAGACCAAGCAGCCTTTGGAATATCCAAGCGCGGGCAGCATGTTCAAGCGGCCGGAGGGATACTTTGCCGCCGCCCTCATCGACCAGTGCGGCCTGAAGGGCCTGACGGTGGGCGGAGCGCAGGTGTCCGAAAAGCACGCGGGCTTTGTTGTCAACCGGGGCGGAGCCACCTGTGCCCATGTTCTGGAACTGGTAAGGCAGGTAAAGGCACGGGTATTGGAGCAGACCGGCGTAATGCTGGAGATGGAAGTAAAGGTGCTGGACTGACAGCACAACGCAGATAAAAGGACTTTACAAAGGATGAGTAAAATGGAATTTGTGATCATTTCCGGTATGTCTGGCGCGGGAAAAAGCCGGGCAGCTTCGTTCATGGAGGATATGGGTTATTTTTGCGTGGATAACCTGCCTGTACCCCTGATCCCAAAATTTGCCGAACTGGGCATGGCTGGTTCGGAGGAGTACGGACGGGTGGTGCTGGTCACCGATGTGCGGGCCGGAGTTATGTTTGAGCATCTGTTTCAGGCGCTGGACGAGCTGAAGGCCATGAAATGCCCTTACCGCATCCTGTTTATGGACTCCGGGGACGATGTGATCATCAAGCGCTATAAAGAGTCACGGCGCAGCCACCCTCTGGCTGAGGAGAGCGAGTCTCTGGAGGGTGCGATCGCCCAGGAACGCAGCATGCTCCAACCCCTGCGCCAACGGGCGGACTACATCATTGACACTTCGGAAATGCCTACAGCCAAGCTCAAAGGGGAACTGCGCAAGATTTTTCGAAGGGAAACGGACGGTGGGGAAAACATGCAGGTGAATGTGATCTCCTTTGGCTTCAAGCACGGGCTGCCGCTGGAGGCCGATCTCGTTTTTGATGTTCGTTTTCTCCCCAACCCCTTTTATATTACAGAGCTGCGGCATCTGACCGGCCTTGATAAGCAAGTGCGGGACTATGTGTTTCAGGGCAGTCAGGCCCAGGAGTTTGTGGATCGCCTGAAGGCCATGATGGAATTTTTGCTGCCCCGGTATGTGGAGGAGGGTAAGACCGCTCTGGTGATCGCCATCGGCTGCACCGGAGGCCACCACCGCTCTGTGGCCATCGCTCATGAGATGGCCCAAACCATTGCCCGTCTGGGATATGCGGTGGCGGAAAACCACCGGGACCTGGGAAGAGGCTGAAAGAGGGGAAGGGTATGTCGTTTAGACCCGCAGACCTGCAGCAGTGGGAAAAAGGACCGAAGATCGTTGCCATCGGCGGCGGTACGGGGCTTTCCACCCTGCTTCGTGGTCTGAAAAAATACACGAAGAATCTGACCGCGGTGGTCACCGTGGCCGATGACGGCGGTGGGTCCGGGATGCTGCGCCGGGAGATCGGGATGCCTCCTCCCGGTGATATCCGCCACTGTATGGAGTCTCTGGCCAACGTGGAGCCCATTATGGAGCGGCTGCTGACCTATCGCTTTACCGATGGGTCCCTGTCCGGCCAGTCCTTCGGAAACTTGCTGTTGGCCGCATTGAACGGTATTACCGGTTCTTTTGAGGATGCAGTGACCCAAATGAGTCAGGTGCTTGCCATTACCGGCCGGGTACTGCCTGTGACCGGTGCGGACGTACAGCTGGAAGCGGTATTTGAAAACGGGAGCCGGGTGGTGGGGGAATCCAGGATTTTCTCCTTTAAAAAGGAACAGGACTGCCGTATCTCCCATGTGAATCTGGTCCCGGCCCACCCAAAGGCGCTGGCTTCCGCCTTGGAGGCCATCCGTCAGGCGGATATGATTGTCCTTGGACCGGGCAGTCTGTACACCAGTATCATTCCCAATTTACTGGTGGATGGTGTGGTGGAGGAGATCTGCCGTGCCCCAGCCCTGAAGCTGTATATCTGCAACATTATGACTCAGGAGGGGGAGACGGAGGGGTACACCGCCGCCGACCACATTTCCGCCCTGCTGGAGCATGGCGCGCCCGGAATGCTGGACATCTGTCTTGCCAACAGTGATCCGGTGCGTCCCGGACTGGTAGAGCGCTACCGGCAGGAGGACGCGGCACCGCTGGTGGTGGACCGGGAGCGGATCAAAAGCCTTGGTCTGGAGCTTGTGGAAGCGCCCATGACCTGTCCTACGGGAGATCTGGCCCGCCACTCCGATGAGGCTCTGGCCAGTGTGGTGATGGACATCTATCAGAAGCGGGCGGTGCGCTTTTTTCATGGCAAAGAGCGCTATATTATGGAAGAGTAAGGTGAGAGCATGTCATTTGCAGGCCAAGCCAAACAGGAACTTTGCCGTACCGGTCTCAGCCGCAGATGCTGTGCCCAGGCGGAGGCATATGGTGTGCTGTTATTCTGCAACCAGTTTACCGCAGGGGAGATCCGGGTGATGACAGAGAATGATGCTCTGGTCGCCCGGCTGCCCCAGCTGTTCAAAAAGGCATTCAGGATAGACTTTGACCGCGTACCTGAGCCGGGCAGCACGGGCAAGCGTACATTTGCCGTCACCGCAAAGGAAAAGATCGCTGCCATCCGGGAAGTGTATGGCATGGACGGCACCGGGACGGTTGCCCACCATATCAACTTCGCTGTGCTGGAGGAAAGCTGCTGCCGGCACTCCTTTCTGCGGGGAGCATTTCTGGCCGGCGGCTCAGTCACCGATCCGGAAAAGAGCTACCATCTGGAACTGGCTACGTCCCACTACAATGTCAGCCGGGAGGCCCTTGCCCTGATGCAGGAGTGCGGATTCAATCCAAAACAGGCTACCCGTAAAGCCAACTATATTGCCTATTTCAAACGCAGTGAGGACATCGAGGATTTCCTCACCGGGATTGGTGCGCCCCTGGCTGCCATGGATATCATGAATGCCAAGGTGGAAAAGACCCTGCGGGGCAGCGTTAACCGCCGGGTGAACTGCGATGCGGCTAATCTGGACAAGGCGGTGGAGGCAGCCCAGAGTCAGCTGGAGGCCATTCGTGCCCTGAACCAGTCCGGCTTACTGGACAGCCTGCCGGACAAACTGAAGGAGGCGGCCCGGCTGCGCCTGGCCCATCCCGAGGATACCCTGGTCCAGCTTGCCCAGCGATGTGATCCGCCCATTACAAAGTCCGCCCTTAACCACCGCCTGCGCAAGCTGGTGGAGCTTGGGCAGGTGCAAAAGGGGTAAGTATGCCGCTGATTTGTTATCTGATCGCAGGACTTTTGAATGGATTCTGGCTGCTGATGGGGGACGAGCTGTCTGTCAACCACCAGATGCTCATTCCCGTACTGAGCGTGACTCTGGCCGGGACAGGCGTGCTGCTGCGCACCCGCGGGATGGGCAGCAGGGCAAGAAGTGCTTACCGGCGCAAAGCACTGTGGGTTTTACTGGCTTATTATCTGGCTATTTTGTCCGTTCTGCTGTTCTTTGGTGGGCTGTTCCATGTGGATCGGGCGTGGGGCAGCGCGGTGAATTTGGAGCCGTTTTACAGCATCCGCCGCTTTTTGTTCCACTATCGGCGCACAGGGAGTCTGTCCAGTCTGTCCAATCTGCTGGGTAATATCGTGATACTCGTCCCGCTGGGGGTGCTGCTGCCAGTGATGTTTCGGCCACTGCGCCGGTTCTGGGTCACGCTGCCCCTGCTGGCCCTGTTCGCTGTTAGTGTTGAGTATATCCAGTGGCGCACAGGAGTGGGGGTCGCCGATGTGGACGACTCCATCCTGAACTTTGCCGGCGCCGCGGCAGGGCATGTGTTTACCCGCCTGTGCCAGATGCTTTATTTTCATTTCAAAGGAGCAAAACTATGAGCCAAGTTTCCTTTCGGACAGCTGTTCCCGGAGACGAGCAGACCATTCTCGATTTTATCCGCGCTCTGGCAGATTATGAACATATGTCCAATGAAGTGGTGGCCACACCGGAGTTGCTGCGGGAGTGGATCTTTGAGAAACAGAAAGCGGAGGTGCTCTTTGTGCTGGAAGAGGGTAGAGAAGTGGGTTTTGCCCTGTTTTTCCACAATTTTTCCACCTTTTTGGGGCGAGCCGGCGTCTATCTGGAGGACCTGTTCGTGCTGCCGGAGCACCGGGGCAAGGGCTATGGCAAGGGTCTTTTGAACAAGTTGGCCGCCATCGCAGTGGAGCGGGGCTGCGGCCGACTGGAGTGGGCGTGTCTGGACTGGAACAAGCCGTCCATTGACTTTTATACCAAGCGGATGCGTGCTGTCCCTATGGATGAGTGGACGGTGTACCGCCTGACAGGGGATACCCTGATCGAAGCGGCAAAGGAGGATTAGCATGAAAAAGAAGACTGGCTGGACAAAGGACCGGCGTAACAAATGGATCCGTGATGCTGTGATCCTGGCCCTGATCTGTGCCTGTCGCTTTGTGATCAATCCGGAGCTGCGTGCCTGGGTCGTGGAGAATCCCATGACCATGCTCCTGTGTACCGTGCAGGTGATCGTACTGTGTTCCGTACTCATGTTGGGAGCGTATCTTTTGCTGAAGTGGGTTCGTGCCGAGAAGAAAGAGGAGGATAAGATATGATCGCACTTTTGATCCGCGCGGCCAAAAACGCCTTTGGCGTGTCTGCGGCGGTTACTGTGGGCGGCACGCTGCTGCCTCGTCTGCTCCATCCGGAGCGCTATACAGATGCTCCGGAGCTGATAGCCCACCTGTGGCAGAACTTTTCTGTGGTATTCGCGGTTATCTTTGCTATTTGGGCGGCGTACTACATTATTATGATTTGGACGAATAAGAAATAAGAGAAAGACAGGTGAGGGCAATGTCCTTTGTCCACCTACATCTGCATACGGAATACTCCCTGCTGGATGGCGCCTGCCGCATCAGCAAGCTGGTGGAGCGGGTCAAGGAATTGGGTCAGACCGCTGTGGCCATTACGGACCATGGCGTGATGTACGGCGCCATTGACTTTTACCGGGCCTGCAAGGCGGCGGGGATCAAACCCATCATCGGCTGTGAGGTCTATGTCGCCCCCCGCACCCGCTTTGACAAGGTGTATGAATTTGACGCCGAAGCCCGCCATCTGGTACTGTTGTGCCGGAATGAGGAGGGCTACCGCAACCTGTCCTATATGGTGTCCTGCGCCTTTACCGAGGGGTTTTATATCAAGCCCCGCATCGACATGGATCTGCTGCGCCAGCACTGCTCCGGGCTGATTGCCTGTTCGGCCTGTCTGGGCGGTGAGATCCCCCGGCGGCTGCAGGCGGGGGACTATGAGGGGGCAAAGGCCCACGCCCTGGAGATGCGTGAGCTGTTTGGCGAGGACGGCTACTATCTGGAACTGCAGGACCATAATATCCCCGCTCAGCGGCAGGTGAATGCAGGGATCATCCGCCTGCATGAGGAGACGGGTATCCCCATCATCGCCACCAACGACGCCCATTACCTCACCCGGGAGGATGCCGAGACTCAGGATATCCTCATGTGCATCCAGATGGGCAAGACGGTGGAGGACCCGGGCCGCATGAAGTTCGAGACGGAGGAGTTCTATGTCAAGAGCGAGGGAGAAATGCTCGCTCTGTTTCCTCGGTATCCCCAGGCCATCGAGAACACCGCAAAAATTGCCGAACTTTGTAATATGGATTTTGAGTTCGGACATTACCATCTGCCGGAATTTAAATTGCCGGAGGGGTGGGGGGATGCCACCGCCTATTTCCACCACCTGTGCCGTAAGGGCTTTGAGTGGCGCTACCCCAATGGGACGCAGGAAAACCTGAAGCAGCTGGAATACGAGATGGGCGTCATTGAGCAGATGGGCTTTGTGGACTACTTCCTCATTGTGTCCGACTTTATCGGCTACGCCAAGCAAAACGGCATCCCCGTTGGTCCCGGCCGTGGCTCCGCCGCCGGTTCCATGGTGTCCTACTGCCTGAACATCACGGATATTGATCCGCTGAAGTACAGCCTGTATTTTGAACGCTTCCTGAACCCCGAGCGTGTTACCATGCCCGATATCGATATTGACTTCTGTATCCGCCGCCGGCAGGATGTGATCGACTATGTCTCCCGCAAGTATGGGGAGGACCACGTTGCCCAGATCGTTACCTTTGGCACCATGAAGGCCAAGGCTGCCATCCGTGACGTGGGCCGGGTGCTCAATCTGCCCTATGCCGAGGTGGACAATATCGCAAAGCAGGTGCCCTTCTCGCTGGACATGACGCTGGACAAGGCTCTGCAGCTGTCCAAGCCCTTTAAGGACATGTACGATGACAGCGAGACAGTGCGCAAACTGGTGGATACAGCCCGTAAGCTTGAGGGCATGCCCCGCAATTCTTCCACCCATGCCGCCGGCGTGGTCATCACAAAAAAACCGGTATATGAATATGTACCTCTGGCTACCAATGATGACCTTGCCGTTACCCAGTACACCATGGTCACACTGGAAGAGCTGGGCCTTTTAAAAATGGACTTTCTGGGCCTGCGCAACCTGACCATTCTGGACGACGCGGTGGAGATGGTGCGGCAAAATCAGCCCGATTTTCGACTGGAACATGTTCCGGACAACGATCCGGAGGTCTATAAAATGCTGTGCGAGGGCCGTACCAGCGGTGTGTTCCAGATGGAGTCGGCGGGCATGACCGGCGTATGCGTTGGTCTAAAGCCAAAGAGCATTGAGGATATCACTGCTATTATCGCCCTGTACCGGCCCGGTCCCATGGACTCTATTCCCCGGTTCATCGCCTGCGCCCAGGACCCAAAGCTCATCTCGTATAAGCACCCGCTGCTGGAGCCGATACTGTCCGTTACCTACGGCTGCATCGTCTATCAGGAGCAGGTCATAGAGATCTTCCGCCGTCTGGCAGGCTACTCTCTGGGTCAGGCCGATATGGTGCGAAGAGCCATGTCCAAGAAAAAAGTTAAGGATATTGAGCGGGAACGGGGCGCGTTCCTGCACGGTGACCCGGCTCGGAATATTACCGGCTGTGTGGCTCACGGCATCCCGGAGAGTGTGGCCCAGTCCATTTATGACGAAATCTATGACTTTGCAAGCTACGCATTCAACAAGGCCCACGCCGTATCCTACGCTGTGGTGGCTTATCAGACGGCGTGGTTCAAGTGCCACTACACCCGGGAATATATGGCCGCCCTGCTCACCTCCGTGCTGGACTCCCAGGACAAGGTGGCCGAATATATCGGGGAGTGTAAGGATAGCGGCATCGCCCTGCTGCCTCCCGACGTAAATGAGTCCGGCACCACCTTCACCGTGTCCGGGGAGAATATCCGCTTTGGCCTTGCGGCGGTCAAGGGTGTGGGACGAGGTGTTGTAGACGCTCTGTTGGAAGAACGTGTAAAGGGAGGAAGCTTCACAGATTTCATGGACTTCTGCCAGCGCATGTACGACCAAGACCTGAACCGCAGAGTGGTGGAAAACCTGATCAAGTGTGGTGCCTTTGACAGCATGGGCTACCGCCGATCCCAGCTGCTGGCTGTATTTGGTCAGGTTCTGGACGGTATCGCTGCCAGCCGCAAGCGCAATCTGGAGGGGCAGCTGGATCTGTTTGGTATGAGCGAGGACACGGGAGCGGATACCGCTGTGTCTATGCAGCTGCCTGACCTGCCTGAGTTTACGGCTCAGGAGCGAATGAATATGGAGAAGGAGACCACCGGTCTGTATCTCAGTGGTCATCCCATGGATTCCTATCGTGAGGCGGCCCGCAGAAGGGGCGCGGTGCCCATCGGTTCCATCACCGCCGACTTCGGGCAGGAAGGCGGACCCACCCGCTTTATGGATGAGCAGCGGGTGACTGTGGCAGGAATCATTTCCCGCTATAAGACCAAGACCACCCGGAACAACAGTCTTATGGCCTATGTTACCCTGGAGGACGACTCCGGTTCTATGGAACTGCTGGTTTTCTCACGAACTCTGGGAGAAAGCGGCAACTACATCCGGGAGAACAGCCCTGTGCTGGTAACCGGCAAACTCTCCGTCCGGGACGAGAAGGAACCCCAGATCCTGTGTGATACCTTGCGTCCCATCGGGGATCTGGAAGAGGAAGCAAAGGTGGCCGTACAAGGGGGGCAGAAACTGTATCTGAAGATTCCCTGCCGGGAGGATCCTCGTATGCGCAAGGTGGAGTTGGTGCTGTCCATGTTCCCGGGAGACAGCCAGGCGGTGCTCTACTTTGAGGATACACAAAGGCGCTTGGGTACGCCCTGCGTGGTGCATCCGGCGCTGGTCAATGAAATGAAGGAACTGCTCGGCGAGGACCGGGTAGTCGTCAAGTAAACGAAGTGGTTTGCAGGAGTTGTTATGAAAAAACTGCTCTATTTTCTCTTTCACCGCTCGGTGATCGTGGCTGTATCCCTTCTGGTACAGATCGCGGTGCTGGTACTGATGATCGTCAAGTTCTCGGAAAGCTTTACCCAATTTTACTGGATCTGCATCGTGGTCAGCTTTCTGGCAGCGCTTGGCATTGTCAGCAGCCGCAGCGACCCGGCTTATAAAATCGTTTGGCTGGTGCTTATTTTACCGTTCCCTGTGTTTGGGGGTATGATCTATCTGGTGTTTGGCGGTAACCGGCATCCCCGCTGGCTGCGAAAGGCTGTGCAGGCCATCAATGAAAGGATGCTTGCGGCCCTGAAAGGGGATTTTAAAGCGGATACTCTGGTCAAAGCGGGGGAGGATGCAGCCATTCAGGCCCGCTATCTGGAGCGCAGGGCCCGCTGCCCGGTCTACGACAAAAGCCGTGCTGAATATTTTTCCATCGGTGAGGACTGCTACGAGCGTATGCTCGTGGAACTGAAAAAAGCTACGCGCTACATCTTCCTGGAGTATTTTATCATTCAGGAAGGTGAAATGTGGAATGGAATTCTGGCCATCCTGAAGGAAAAGGCGAAGCAGGGCGTGGATGTGCGGGTGATGTATGACGACATGGGCTGCATGTTCACCCTGTCCAAGGACTATCGGGAGAAGCTGGAGGAACAGGGCATCCGGTGCTGCGTGTTCAACCGGTTCGTGCCCGTCATGTCCCTACTGCTTAATAACCGGGATCACCGGAAGATGTGTATCATTGACGGCAGGGTGGCATTCACCGGTGGAATCAATCTGGCTGATGAGTATATCAATCGGCGGGAGCGCTATGGACACTGGAAGGACAGCGGCCTGATGGTGGAGGGTGACGCAGCATGGAGCATGGCGGTCATGTTTTTGACACTGTGGGACTATGCCCAGCAGCAGGAGGAGGACTATGACCGTTTCCGTCCCGAGCCAACGTGCGTGGAAGGCGTGGCGGGGTATATCCAGCCCTATACGGACAGCCCTCTGGATTATGAGGCGGTGGGTCAGACCGTTTACCTGAACATGATCAGCAAGGCGGAGAAGTATATCTATATCACCACGCCCTACCTGATTCTGGACACAGCTACCAACACAGCCCTTTGCAACGCGGCCAAGTCCGGGGTGGATGTGCGCATTATCACCCCCCATATTCCGGACAAAAAATCTGTTTTTCATGTGACCAGGGCCCACTATCCGCCCCTGTTGGAGGCGGGGGTGAAGATCTATGAGTATACTCCTGGCTTCATTCACGCCAAAAACTTTGTGGTGGACGACCAGTTTGCCACTGTGGGCACGGTAAATCTGGATTTCCGCAGCCTGTTCCTCCACTTTGAAAACGGCGTTTGGATGTGCAGGACGCCCTGTATTCAGGATATCAAGGAAGATTTTCTCCAAACCCAGAAAAAAAGTGAAAAAGTCAGCCTGCGCAAGAGCCGGCGGCTCAATCTGTTGGTGCAGTTCCACCGCAGTGTCCTGCGTATGTTTGCGCCCCTGATGTAAAATATAACGCCCTCCGATGTAGTTTTCTTTCCTACATCGGAGGGCGTTGTGTCAGTTTTCGCTATTGGGATCGGTCAGAAGAGCATTGATGACGCAGTTGTAGATCTGCTCGGGATGGTTCTTGAACCGGGTGATCAGGTTCTTGCCCTGTTCCTGGTCAGGGATGAGCAGGTCCAGCCGCAACAGGCTGCCCGAATCATCGTCAAGGGCAAGGCTCACGGTGAATGTGCCGTCCTCACGGGGGAGGAGCTTGCCGCGGATCTGAGCCTCGCGCTGCAGCTGTTCGTTGACTGTGATCAGATTTTCGTCGCAGCGGCGGCGCACGGAGAAGGGGAGTGTCTCCTCACAGATCCGGCAGTTGTGGCGGCCTTTTTCCGTGATCTCATAGCGCTCGTCCTGAGTGGTCAGGTGTTCCGTCTCCACCAGATGGTTGACCGCCTGGGTCAGGGAGAAGTAGTCCACGCCCGCATCGCACAGGGCCAGGTCCAGCAGCTGGTTAAAGGTGATGGGGGCAGCTGCCCGGTTCATAATATAAAGCACCAGAAGCTTCAGATCCAAGTCGTTCTGGATATATCCCATTCGGGTCATGGAGATGCCTCCTTTGCGTTTTTTTCTATTATAAGCGGAAATCTCAGAAAGGACAAGGGTATTTCCGCACAAATGAACACAACCACCAGTGAAACTGGTGGTTGTCACTATGCGGGCATAGCCCTTTGTTCCTCGCTCACGCGTTAACGCGTGAGTACGGTCTGCCAGCTGCGCATGGACGGTTACTTACCGCCCGTAAACGGGCTGGCAGA
>JAZSJB010000036.1:0-2114 GCA_045534105.1 Lawsonibacter sp.
GATGACCGGGTGGACCTGCTGGCCAAGGATTTGACCCACAAGGTCATTACCGAGCTGCGCAAAACTCCCACCTACCGGGGCGCCATCCACACCCTGTCTATTCTGACCATCACCTCCAATGTGATGTACGGCAAGAACACCGGCGCCACCCCCGACGGCCGCGGCGCGGCCGAGCCCTTTGCCCCCGGCGCCAACCCCATGCACAACCGGGAAGAGAACGGTGCGCTGGCCTCTTTGAACTCTGTGGCCAAGATCAGCTATGACGACTGCCGAGACGGCGTTTCCAACACCTTCTCCATCACACCCGACACGTTGGGCCGGACCGAGGACGAGCGCAAGGGCAACCTTGTGTCCATTCTGGACGGCTACTTCGCCAAGAAGGCCCACCACATCAACGTAAACGTGATGAACCGTGAGACCCTGCTCAAGGCCTATGAAAACCCCGAGAAGTATCCCAACCTGACCATCCGCGTGTCCGGCTATGCGGTGAACTTCAACAAGCTGTCCCGGGAGCAGCAGCGGGAGGTCATCAGCCGCACCTTCCACGAGACGATGTGATGCTCCGGGTACATTCTATCCAGTCCCTTGGGACTCTCGACGGACCGGGCGTGCGCTTTGTAGTTTTCCTCCAGGGATGCCCCCTGCGGTGCAAATGCTGCCACAACCCCGATACATGGCAGTTGGGGCAGGGAAGCGAGCTGTCCACACAGGAACTGGTCCGCCGGGCCACAAGATATAAGGAATATTTTGGCGCACAGGGCGGTATCACTGTCTCCGGCGGTGAGCCTCTTTTGCAGGCGGCACAGGTGTATGAGCTGTTCACTCTATGCCGTGAGGCTGGCATCCACACCTGTCTGGACACCTCCGGCTGCGTAATGAACGCGGATGTGGAACAGCTTCTCCAGGTAACCGACCGGGTGCTGCTGGACATCAAGTACACCAATGACATGGACTACCGGGAACATGTGGGGTGCACGCTGGCATCGGTACTGGAGTTTCTGGCCGAGCTGAACGAGCGAAACATCCCCACCACCCTGCGCCAAGTCATCATCCCCACACTGAACGACAGTGCGGAAAATATAGCCGCTCTCAAGAAAATACGAGATGCCCACCCCTGCGTTGACCGGGTAGAGCTGCTCCCCTTCCGCAAGCTGTGCCAGTCAAAATATGACACGCTTGCCATCCCGTTTCCCCTTGCACACATCCCTGAGCCATCCCGGGAAACGATGTCCGAGTTGTACGCTTTTCTATGAAATGCCCCTGCATTCTTTATCCAACATAAAAGCAAGACCGGCGGAATTCTCCGCCGGTCTTGCTTTTATGTTGCTGCGTATAGCAAAGACTTTCACAGGGCAAATCACATTATATCGCTCAAAAGTCAGAACTGTTTCTTGACGTTTTAAAATCTTTTATCATAGGTGTACCCAAACGTACACTTTTTGCCCCATTCCTCCCATTTATAGAGAGTTCTCTCAAAAATACAAAGGAGGAAACAAAGCATGAGTAAAGAAGCGACCGGGCAAATGGGTGTCATCATCGGCAGCAGCGAGTACTGGTCCAGAGCAAACTGCGACACCCTGTTTGGCAGCCTGATGGACTCCAAAACCAACTATCAAGCTGTCCTGCGAACCTTGGGGACAAGAGCGTCGGACGCCATCGAAAAAATTTATGAGGATCTGTCAGACCTGGGTAGCAGGATCCGCTATCTCCCATCTTCCAACCGAAACGCCCTTGCAAAACAGGTGGAGGGACTGTATGATATTTGTAAGATGAGCGGTGTGTCCGCAAGGCACCACAGCGAATGCATACAGGGCCTGAGCCTGAGCGTCATGTCCCCGTGGACCCGGAACTTTCGGAATGAACGGGGCATTGAAAAGGCCATCTCTATCATCAACAAATCCCACTATTCCGGCAGTGAGGCAATAAGCCTGCTGAAAGAAGCGGCAAAATGGAGCATCACCTCCGCCGCCGAGCGAGACCCGAAAAAGCGGGAATTTCTGGAGGAAGTAGCACAGGGGAACGACAGCCGTTTCCTGCAGGATGTGGTGGAGGAGTATCAGCCCCAAAGCAGCCATCAGCGCTATGAGGGACGCTGCGGCTATACCGTTGGCAGC
>JAZSJB010000095.1:0-17320 GCA_045534105.1 Lawsonibacter sp.
AGCTGGAGAAGTATCTGGGCGGCGTGACCGAGATGCGCAAGCTGCCCGGCGCCCTGTTCGTCGTTGACCCCCGCAAGGAGCGCAACGCCATCAACGAGGCCCGCAAGCTGAACATCCCCATTGTGGCTATCGTGGACACCAACTGCGATCCCGACGAGATCGACTACGTGATCCCCGGCAACGATGACGCTATCCGCGCCATCAAGCTGATCGCCAGTGTTATGGCCAACGCCATCCAGGAAGGCAAGCAGGGCCAGGATGCCCCCGCCGCCGAGGCTGAGGCTGCTGCCGAGTAATTCGGAATATTCGGACTCTTACGAGCGCCCGCCGGTTTGGGCGGGCGCTTGTTGTTAGAAGCGTTGAGCCGTTGCGAACAGGCGAGGCGTGACACCACAAATGATTTATTGGAGGTAAATTACTATGGCTATTACTGCTAAGGACGTACAGAACCTGCGCGAAATGACCGGCGTGGGCATGATGGACTGCAAGAAGGCTCTGACCGAGGCTGAGGGCAACATCGACAAGGCCATCGAGATCCTGCGTGAGAAGGGTCTGGCCGCTTCTGCCAAGAAGGCTGGCCGCATCGCTGCCGAGGGTATGGCTTACGCCGCCGTCGTGGACGGCATGGGCGTTGTGGTCGAGGTCAATGCCGAGACCGACTTCGTTGCCAAGAACGACAAGTTCGTTGACTTTGTTAAGGGTGTTGCCGCTACCGTGGCCGCCAACAAGCCTGCCGACCTGGACGCTCTGATGGCCTGCAAGTACGCCGACACCGACAAGACCGTTACCGAGCAGCAGCAGGAGATGGTGCTGGTTATCGGTGAGAACATCAAGGTTCGCCGTTTCTTCTTCTTCGCTGAGAACGTTTCTGTTCCTTATATCCATGCCGGCGGCAAGATCGGCGTGCTGGTCAACCTGAAGGTCGAGGGCGGCATTGACGCCACCGAGATCGGCAAGGATGTTGCCATGCAGATCGCCGCTCTGAATCCCCGCTTCTGGGATAAGAGCCAGGTCACCCAGGACGTTCTGGACGAGGAGAAGAAGATCATGCTGGTCCAGATGGACAACGATCCCAAGATGGCTGGCAAGCCCGAGCAGGTCAAGGTCAAGATCGTCGAGGGCAAGCTGAACAAGTTCTACGCCGAGAACTGCCTGCTGCAGCAGGACTTCGTCAAGGACGGCGAGTTCACTGTTGAGAAGTATATCGCTTCCGCTGCCAAGGCTCTGGGCGGCAACGTCACTTTCGTGAACGCTGTGCGTTTTGAGAAGGGCGAGGGCATCGAGAAGAAGGTTGACGACTTCGCCGCTGAGGTCGCTTCCATGATCAAGTAAGCTGAAATTTTGTCAATATGATTCCGGTCAGTCCACAACGGACTGACCGGAATTTTTTGTAGCATGAATTGTAAACTTTTTACCGTTCCCCTCTATGCAAACGATGATTTTTATATTAAAATAGGTAAAAGAAAAAGTGCCGGTTTGTGGCCGATTGAAAAGGGGATGTATTTCAATGAGCGAACCTCGGTATAAGCGTGTGCTGCTGAAGATCAGCGGAGAAGCCCTGGCGGGCGAAGCCTCTCGCGGTCTGGATTTTAACGTGATCGGTGAGGTCTGCGATGTGATCAAGCAGTGCGTGGAGCTTGGTGTGCAGGTAGGCATCGTGGTAGGCGGCGGTAACTTCTGGCGCGGCCTGAAGGACGGCGGCGACCGGATGGTCCGTGTCCGGGCTGACCACATGGGTATGCTGGCCACCGCCATCAATGCGCTGGCCGTGGCCGATGTGCTGGAGCAGAAAGGTGTAGACGTGCGCGTGCAGACTGCCATTGAGATGAAGTCTGTGGCCGAGCCTTATATCCGCCAGCGTGCCATCCGCCATCTGGACAAGGGCCGCGTGGTCATTTTCGGCTGCGGCACGGGCAACCCCTTCTTCTCCACCGATACCGCCGCTGTGCTGCGTGCCGCGGAGATCGAGGCAGATGCCATCCTACTGGCCAAGAATATTGACGGCGTGTACAGCGCCGACCCCAAGAAGGATCCCAATGCGGTGAAATACGACACGATCAGCTATGATGACGTGTTGGCCAAGCACCTGCAGGTGATGGACTCCACCGCCACGTCTCTGTCTATGGACAACAAGATCCCCGTACTGCTGTTTGCCCTGAAGGACCCGGAGAATATCCTGCGGGTGGTCATGGGCGAAAAGATCGGCACTGTGGTGGGCTGAAACAGACTGATTACGAAAGGAAGTTAATTATGAGCATCGAAATCAAGGATTTTGACAGCAAAATGATCAAGACCATCGAAGTGGTCAAGGCCAACTTTGCTTCTGTGCGTGCCGGTCGCGCCAATGCCGGTGTTTTGGACCGTATCATGGTTGAGTATTACGGTACGCCCACTCCGCTGAACCAGGTGGCCGCAATCTCTGCGCCCGATCCCCGTACTCTGGTGGTGCAGCCCTGGGACGCTACGCTGCTCAAGGCCATTGAAAAGGCCATCCAGACCTCCGACCTGGGTATCAACCCCCAGAATGACGGCCGCCTGATCCGGCTGGCATTCCCCCAGCTGACAGAGGAGCGCCGCAAGGATTTGACCAAGCAGGTGAAGAAGTACGCAGAGGACGGAAAGGTGGCTGTGCGCAACATCCGCCGTGACGCCATGGACGATATCAAAGCCCTGAAGAAGAAGTCTGAGATCACCGAGGATGACCAGAAGAATCTGGAGAAGGAACTTCAGGACCTGACCGACAAGCGCTGCAAGGATATTGACGAGCTGTGCGCCAAGAAGGAACAGGAACTTATGGCGGTGTAAACCGTTTAACCGGGTGCAGGGTGCGAGAGAAAATGGCATCCTGCACCCTGCTTTGCTGTTAAGACGCAGCAACTATTCTCATGGCAAAGGAACGATGGATATGCCGCTATTCAAATCAAAAGCCAAAAATGAGCCTCAGGTGGACTTTCAAAACCTGCCCCGCCATATTGCCATCATCATGGATGGCAACGGGCGTTGGGCAAAAAAACGCGGTTTGCCCCGCACTGCCGGCCATGCCGCAGGGGCAGAGACCTTCCGGACCATCGCTACTTACTGTAAGGATATCGGACTGGACTACCTGACAGTTTATGCTTTTTCTACCGAGAACTGGAAGCGCCCGGTGGAAGAGGTCGGGGCCATCATGGGACTTTTGAAAAAATACCTGTTGGAGGCCATTGAACAGATGGAGCGGGACAAGGTCAAAATGGAGTTTTTCGGAGACTTGTCCGCACTGACTCCTGAGCTGCGTGAGCTTTGCGAGCAGACGCGTGAGATATCCAAGCGTTATGATGGCTGTCAGGTGAATATCTGCCTGAACTACGGAGGTCGGGACGAGCTGCTGCGTGCGGCTAAAGCCTATGCTCAGGACTGTCTGGCGGGGAAGGCGGATCCCAACCACCTGACGGATGAGCAGCTGGGCGGCTACCTGTTCTCCAAAGGGGTGCCGGATCCGGACCTGGTCATTCGACCCAGCGGCGAGCTGAGGCTCTCCAACTTCCTGCTGTGGCAGTCGGCTTATGCGGAGTTTTATTTTACCGACGTGCTCTGGCCTGAGTTTGACAAGAACGAACTGCACCGGGCCATTGCGGCCTTCCAGAGCCGTTCCCGCCGGTACGGAGGTGTATGATGCTCACACGAATCGTTGTTTCTCTGGTGTTGGCTCCGCTGTTTCTGGCGGTTCTGCTTTTTGCGCCTGAGGGCATTGTGACCCTTTTGGTGACCGGCATCGTGACCCTTGCGGCCTTTGAACTGCTGCGTGCGGTAGGGGCCAAACGGAACCGGTATGTCTGTGCTGTTACCCTTGCTGCGGCGGCGCTGACTCCCGTGTGTTTTTGGGCGCAGACGGACGGCTGGGCGATCAAGCTGGTGCTTATGGGACTGCTTTTGTCCCTTTTCCTTGTGGCTGTGCTTTCTTATGAGACGCCAAAGGCTGTCAGAGTTGAGGACATCCTCTTCAGCCTGTTTGGGGGCATTCTGTACCCGGTGCTCATGTCCTCGTTGGTGCAGCTGAGAATGATGGAGAAGGGCGCTTTTCTGGTGCTGCTGCCCATCGTGTCGGCATTTCTGACCGACACGGGTGCCTATTTCTTTGGGATGTTCCTCGGTAAGCATAGAGGTATCACAAAGGTCAGCCCCAACAAATCAGCAGAGGGATTTGTCGGCGGTCTTGTGTCCGGAGTCGTATTCATGGTTCTCTATGGCCTGATCCTGAAAAACGGATTTGCTCTGGAAGTAAATCTGCTGCGTATGGCTCTGTACGGCCTGCTGGGAAGCTTTGTAACCATGCTGGGAGATCTGTCCTTCTCGCTGATCAAGCGGCAGTACGGCATCAAGGACTACGGCTCGCTGCTGCCCGGCCACGGCGGTATGTTGGACCGATTTGACAGTATGAGCTTTGCGGCGCCTACTATGTGGCTGCTGGTCACATTGATTCCTGCTTTTTAAGAGGAGTATCGTATGAAAAAAAGAACCATTTCCCTCATGGGTTCTACCGGCTCTATCGGGCGGCAGTCACTGGACGTGATTGCCGCTTGCGGTATGGGCGTGGCTGCCCTGACGGCCAACAGCAATGTGGAGCTGATGGAACGGCAGGTGCGTCAATTTAAACCCACACTGGCCGTTATGATGGACGAGAAGGCGGCGGCAGACCTGAAGGTGCGTCTTGCTGACACCGATGTGCGTGTTGCTGCCGGTATGGAAGGCCTTCTGGAAGCGGCACAGTTGGACAGCGCGGATACCGTTATCACTGCGGTGATGGGCATGGTGGGCCTGCGCCCCACGTTGGCTGCCATTCGGCAGGGCAAGCGCATTGCTCTTGCAAACAAGGAAACGCTGGTATGCGGCGGTCAGATCGTCATGGCAGAGGCTACAAAATACAAAGCAGAGATCGTACCTGTGGACTCGGAGCACTCGGCGCTGTTCCAGTGCCTGCAGGGCAACCGGGAGAGGGGAGAGGTCAAGCGCCTCATCCTCACCGCTTCGGGCGGCCCGTTCTTTGGCTATACCAAGGAACAGCTGGAGCAGGTGACGCTGGCTCAGGCCCTCAAGCACCCAAATTGGTCCATGGGAGCCAAAATCACTATCGACTCGGCTACCCTGATGAATAAGGGACTTGAGTTTATTGAGGCCATGCATCTCTACGCCATGCCCCCGGAAAAAATCTCCATTGTGGTCCACCGGGAGAGTATTATCCACTCGTTGGTGGAATACTGTGATAATGCCATTCTTGCCCAGATGGGAACAGCGGATATGCGTCTGCCCATCCAATACGCCCTGAGTTGGCCGGAGCGCATCCTCGGTCCGGCCACGGAGCTTGACATGCTGTCCTGCCCCAATCTGACCTTTGCGCCTCCTGACCCGGAAACCTTTGCGTGTCTGGGGCTTGCCCTGAAGGCGGCGAAGCTGGGCGGAAATGCCGGTGCGGTGCTCAACGGTGCCAATGAGGCGGCGGTGGGGCTGTTCCTGCAAGAAAAAATCCGTTTTGCCGATATTGCACGGCTGGTGGAGCGGGCCATGGAGGAGATCCCTGTGCAGCCCGTATCCGCGTTGGAGGATGTGCTGGAGGCGGACGCTCAGGCGCGCCGGGTGGTTTTGTCCAACGTGAAGTAAGGCTTATTGCCCTTTTGGAGGTCCTATGCTCTATATCATCATCGCGGTTCTGCTTTTTGGATTTCTCATTGCGATCCATGAATTTGGTCACTTTATTACCGCAAAACTGTTCGGTGTGCGGGTAAACGAATTTGCCATCGGCATGGGGCCTGCCCTTTTCTCAAGACAGAAAGGGGAGACTCTGTACGCTCTGCGTGTCTTTCCGGTGGGCGGTTTCTGTGCCATGGAGGGGGAGGATGAGGATTCGGAAGATCCCCGTGCCTTTGGGGCGCAGAAGGCTTGGAAGCGCCTTATTATTCTGGCTGCCGGCGCGTTTATGAACTTTGTGGCTGGTCTTGCGCTGATCCTGCTGCTCTTTTCCGGTGCGCAGGCATTTACCACCCCGGTGCTTTCCGGTTTTATGGAGGGTTTTCCTCTGGAGGGGGAGCACGGGCTGTTGACGGGGGACCGCATTGTGTCCATCAACGGTGAGCGCATCTATCTGTATAACGATGTGACCCTGTTTCTTAGCCGTGGAAGCGGTGAACCCTACGACATTGTAGTGGAGCGGGCCGGACAGCGTGTTGTTCTGAATGATCTGCCCCTGGAACTGCGGGAATATACAGTGGACGGGCAGACTGTCACCCGCTACGGCCTGTATTTTGCCATTGAGGATGCTACTGTGGGGGCCAAGCTGCGCAACAGTTGGTATAATGCCATTGATTTTGTACGTCTGGTGCGCATCAGTCTAACGGACCTTGTGACCGGGAACGCCGGAGTAAAAGATATGACGGGCCCTGTGGGCATCGTGGATACGATCACCCAGGTGGGTAGTCAGTCTGAGAGCCTGCGTGCCGCGCTGGAAAATATCCTTTACTTTGGGGCGCTGATCGCCGTCAATCTGGCGGTGATGAATTTGCTTCCCCTGCCCGCTTTGGACGGAGGACGTATCTTCTTCCTGATCATCAACGGGGCTTGGATGCTCGTGTTCCGCCGCCGTATTGACCCCAAGTATGAAAGCTATGTCCATGTCGCCGGACTTGTGGCGCTGCTGGCCCTGATGGCAGTGGTGACGTTCAACGACCTTGCCCGGATTTTTGGAGGTTGAGTTCCATGACAAAGCAGATCAAAGTTGGTAATGTTCTTGTGGGCGGTGGTGCGCCTGTGTCCATCCAGTCCATGTGCAACACCCGCACGGATGATGTGGATGCCACGGTGGAGCAGATTCGCCGCCTCACCGCTGCCGGGTGTGAGATCATCCGCGTGGCGGTTCCGGATATGGACGCGGCTCGGGTGGTGGGAGCTATCAAGGAACGTATCAACATCCCGCTGGTTGTAGATATCCACTTTGACTATAAGCTTGCCTTGGAAGCCATTGCTGCCGGTGCGGACAAAGTGCGCATTAACCCCGGCAACATTGGGGGAGAGGACCGGGTCAAAGCGGTAGCGGATGCCTGTCGTTTGCGTAACATCCCTATCCGCATCGGGGTCAACGGCGGCTCTCTGGAAAAAGGTCTGCTGGCAAAATACGGCGGTGTGTGCCCCGAGGCCATGGTGGAGTCTGCCTTTGGTCACATCCGCCTGCTGAACAAATTTGATTTTGACGACATCTGCGTATCCCTCAAATCTTCCAGCGTTCCAATGACCATGAAAGCCTATCAGCTCATGAGACAGGAAAGCGATTATCCTTTACATATTGGTGTGACCGAGGCGGGTACGGTGCGCATGGGCACGCTCAAGTCTGCCGTGGGCATTGGCGGCCTTTTGGCCATGGGGATCGGCGACACCATGCGGGTGTCGCTGTCTGCTGACCCTGTTGAAGAGGTCTACGCTGCTCGTGATATCCTGAAGGCGGCCGGTATCCGCAGGGACGGTCCGGAACTGGTGTCCTGTCCCACCTGCGGGCGCACCCGCATTGACCTGATCGGTCTGGCCGGTCAGGTGGAGGAGCGGCTGAAACGTGTGGACAAGCCCATCACCGTAGCTGTTATGGGCTGTGTGGTAAATGGCCCGGGCGAGGCCTCTGCTGCCGACTGCGGTATTGCCGGCGGCATGGGGGAGGGCCTGCTGTTTAAAAAAGGTCAAATTATTAAGAAAGTACCTCAGGAGCAGCTTGTAGATGAGCTGTTTGCCCTGATCGAGACGCTTTAAAAGGCGATATTGACAAAGGAGACCTAAGAACCAATGTCGGAAAAGATCCCCTTTCTGCAAATGTTTTCTGCGCTGCGCCGCTATACGGAGCTTACCGTTGCGGTGGAGGGCTGGATCATCGTGTCCGCAGCCATCAACAAAGCCCAGCGCAGCGCCGCCATTGTGGTGGAGGGCGCCTGTGGCGCTGGGCCGAACCTGGTGCGTGAGGCGGAGGAGACAGTTTGCCGCGCCTATGGTTTGAACAGTGTGAAAATTGAGCATACATCCCAGGATGAGGTGTCTGTTCCGGCTGAAGCCGTGAACGAACCTGCACCCAAAGCGGAGCCTGAACTGCCCGAGATGGATGCCTTTGCCCGCACCCAGGCCATTCGTGCCGAGGCCATGAAGAACATCAAGCGTGCCGTACCTTCCGCTGAGGCGAAAAAGGCCACAAAGGACCATGGAAAAGTCATTTACGGCCATGTGGTAAAAAAGAAACCCACCCCCATGGGTGAACTGAACCTGGACATGGGCACTGTGGTCATTGAGGGTGACGTGTTCGCTGTGGACCACCGGGAGCTGAAAAAGCGAAACGCCTGGGTGGTGGCCTTTGACGTGACCGACTACACCGGTTCCGTGCGTGTGAGCAAATTCGTTCCCGCTGAGGAGAATGCCAAGGCCATTGTAGATGGCGTAAAGAAGGGCCAGCGGCTCATCATTCAGGGCCGGCTGAATATGGACCGCTTCTACGGCGATATGGTGCTGGAGCCTGCCTCCATCATGGAGGGGACAAAGACCATGCGTCAGGACACCGCTGAAGAAAAGCGGGTGGAGCTACACATGCACACCACCATGTCCGCCATGGACGCCCTGACCAGCGTTGGTCCAAAACTTGGGCCGGACAAGAACGTGGTCAAGCGGGCGCAGGCTTGGGGACACAAGGCCATCGCCATTACAGACCACGGCGTGGCCCAGTCCTTCCCGGATGCGTGGCACTCCGCCAAGGGGATCAAGATCCTCTATGGTGTAGAGGCCTATTACATCAACGATGTGGATGACCGCGTGGTAGTTCACGGAAGCCACGAGCAAGCGTTTCAGGACGAGATCGTCTGCTTTGATATTGAGACCACGGGTTTGAACAAGAAGCACGAGGTCATCATTGAGATCGGCGCTGCTGTCCTGCGGGACGGCAAGGTGGCCGAGACGTTCAATACCTTTGTTTCGCCCGGTCGCATCCTCAACCCGGAGATCATCCAGCTTACCGGCATCACCGACGATATGCTGGTGGGCGCCCCTTCCCAAGAAGAGGCGCTGCGGGCGTTCCTAGCTTTCGTGGGTGACCGGCCCCTGGCTGCCCACAATGCCGATTTCGACATGGGATTTATTGCCGAGGGCTGCCGAAAGTATGGTATTCCCTTCCAAAAGACCTCGGTGGACACGTTGATTCTGGCCCAAAATCTGCTGCCCGAGCTGGGTAAATACAAGCTGGATGTGGTGGCAGAACATCTTCAACTGCCTGCCTTTAATCACCACCGTGCCAGTGACGACGCGGCCACGGTGGCCTATATGCTGCCCCCCTTGTTTAAAATGCTGGAGGAACAGGGAGTGCGCTCCCTGCAGCAGATCAATCCCGCCATGCTCAAAGTTCGCGGCAACGGCAAGGCCAAGCGCCAGCCAAAGCACCTGATCATTCTTGCCAAGAACAATATGGGGCTTCGCAACCTGTATAAGCTCATCTCCCTGTCCCATCTGGAACACTTCAAGCGGTATCCCATCATTCCCAAGAGCCTGATCAACGAAAACCGGGAAGGATTGATCCTTGGCTCTGCCTGTGAGGCAGGTGAGCTGTTTGGGGCGGTTGTGGCCGGAAAAGACATGGAGGAGCTCAAACGCATTGCCTCCTGGTACGACTATCTGGAGATCCAGCCCATCTGTAACAATATGTTCATGCTGCGCAAGGGCATGGTGAAAAGCGAGGAGGAGCTGCGGGACTTCAACCGGGTCATCGTTCAGCTTGGCAAAGAACTGGACAAGCCGGTGTGTGCCACGGGCGACGTGCACTTTATGGACCCAGAGGACGAAGTTTACCGCCATATTCTGCTGGCTTCCAAAGGCTTTGAGGATGCCGACAGTGAGCTGCCCATCTATTTCAAGACCACAGATGAGATGCTGGAGGAATTTGCCTACCTTGGCGAGGAAACCGCCCATGAGGTGGTGGTGAAGAACACCAACCTTATCGCCGACTGGTGTGAGTCCATCGAGCCTTTGCCCAAAGGGCTGTTTGCCCCCAAGCTGGAGGACTCGGACGGAGAACTCAAGCGGCTGGTCTGGGGAAAAGCCCATGAGCTCTACGGAGAAAATCCGCCCCAGATCGTGGTGGACCGGCTGAATGTGGAGCTGGGAGACATCATCGGCTGTAAGTATGACGTGATCTATATGTCTGCCCAGAAGCTGGTGCAGGACTCTCTGGCTCACGGCTATCTGGTCGGCTCACGTGGCTCGGTTGGCTCCTCTCTGGTGGCCTTTATGTCGGGCATCACGGAAGTGAACTCTCTGCCTGCCCATTACCGCTGCCCCAACTGCAAACATGCGGACTTTGACTATGCCCAGGACCCGGAGCACCTCTACGGCTGCGGTGCGGACATGCCGGATATGAACTGCCCGGTATGCGGTACGCCCTATGCCAAGGACGGCTTTAATATCCCCTTTGAAACCTTCCTGGGTTTCGGCGGCGACAAGGTGCCTGATATTGACCTGAACTTCTCGGGCGAGTATCAGGGCAACGCACACCGCTATACCTTTGAGCTGTTTGGTCAGACCCATGTGTTCCGTGCTGGTACGGTGGGTACGGTGGCGGAAAAGACAGCTTTTGGCTATGTGAAGAAGTATCTGGCCGAGCGGGGGAGAATGGCGTCCAAGGCGGAGGAAAATCGGCTTGCCATCGGCTGTACCGGTGTCAAGCGCACCACCGGACAGCATCCCGGTGGCATGGTAGTTATCCCTCAGAATAAGGAGATTTACGACTTCTGTCCCGTGCAGCACCCCGCTGACGACCCAAACAGCGACATCGTCACCACACATTTCGAATATCACTCCATGGAGTCCAACCTGCTGAAGCTGGATATTCTGGGGCACGATGACCCATCTATGATCCGTATGCTGCAGGATCTGACCGGCATCGACCCGCAGAAGATTCCCTTGGATGACAGGGACACCATGTCCATCTTCCAGTCTTCCAAGGTGCTGGGCTACGAAAACGACAAGATCCTCGGACCCACCGGCGGTACCGCAATTCCGGAGTTTGGCACATCTTTTGTGCGCGGAATGCTGCAGGATACCCAACCCAACCAGTTCGACATTCTGGTGCGCCTGTCCGGCTTCTCTCACGGTACCGACGTGTGGCTGGGCAACGCCAAGGATCTGATCACCTCCGGCACCGCCAAGGTTAGCGAGGCCATCGGCTGCCGCGACGATATCATGCTGTTCCTCATTTCCAAAGGGATGGACCCCAAGCGCTCCTTCAAAATTATGGAGGCGGTGCGAAAGGGCAGAGGACTGCCCGATGGTGCGGAGGAGGAAATGAAAGCCGCCGGTGTGCCCGACTGGTATATCGGCTCCTGCAAGAAGATCGCCTACCTGTTCCCCAAGGCCCACGCCCTGGCCTACGTGATGATTGGCTTTCGCATTGCCTGGTTCAAGGTGCATCGGCCCCTGGCGTTCTACGCCGCATACTTCTCCATCCGGGCCAAGGCCTTTGACGAGGCCTATATGTGCCGCGGCATGGATGTGTGTCAGCAGAAGATGCGCGAGATCATCCTCAAGGATAAGGAAGCCTCTGCAGTGGAGCAGGATATGCTCACCACGCTGGAGGTCTGCTACGAGTTCTATCTGCGCGGGTTCAACTTTGAGCACATGGACATCTACCGCTCCAAAGCCATCAACTTCTCTGTGGACGAGGAGAAGGGGACGCTGCTGCCGCCCTTTGTGTCTGTGGCTGGACTGGGGGAGACGGCGGCACGCTCGCTGGAAGAGCAGTGTAAAGGCAAGGAGTTTATCTCTATTGAGGAAGTGTCTGCCGCCTGTCCCAAGGTATCCAAGACCCATATTGAACTGCTGAAGGCGGCAGGCGCGTTTGGCAGCCTGCCCGAGACCAGTCAGATCGACCTGTTTTCCATGTTCTGATAAATCAGCACAAGGGCGAACGTAGGAAACCGATATATCTTTGGTTATCCTGCGCTTGACATTCTATGGACAGTGTAGTATATTAGCGTGGTAAAGCGCTAAAGAGAGAGGGTGTATTATGCCCGGAGGTAACATGATGGAAAAGATCTCTGTGATCGTACCCTGTTACAATGAAGAGGAAGTGCTGCCCCTGTTCTATCAGGAGGTCACCCGTGTGGCCGGCCTGATGGTGGGATATGCATTTGAGTTCCTGTTTGTGGACGATGGTTCCCGGGACGGCACTATGAAGGTGCTCAAGGAGCTTGCTGTGAAAGACGAACGGGTGAAGTATGTCAGCTTTTCCCGGAACTTCGGCAAGGAAGCGGCCATGTATGCCGGCTTCACCCATGCGTCCGGAGACTATGTGGTGGTGATGGATGCCGATTTGCAGGATCCCCCCGCACTGCTGCCGGAAATGATGGAAGCCATCAAGAACGAAGGCTATGACTCTGTAGCTACCCGGAGAGTGACCCGCAAGGGCGAGCCGCCCATTCGCTCATTCTTCGCACGCTGCTTTTATAAGCTGATGCGCCGTATCTCCAAAACGGAGATGGTGGATGGTGCAAGAGATTACCGCCTTATGACCCGCCAGTTTGTCAACTCTTTGCTGGAGCTTGGGGAATACAACCGCTTTTCCAAGGGACTGTACGGTTGGGTAGGTTACAGGACCAAGTGGCTGGAGTATGAGAATGTGGAGCGGGCGGCCGGGGAGACCAAGTGGTCATTCTGGAAGCTGTTGCTGTACAGCATCGAGGGTATTGTGGCCTTTTCCGCCGCACCGTTGGCCATTGCCGCCGTATCTGGTATTATTTGCTGCGTGCTGGCCTTTTTGTTTATTCTGTTTATCGTGGTCCGAACCCTGATGTTTGGTGATCCGGTGGCCGGTTGGCCTTCTTTGGTATGTATTATCCTGCTCATCGGCGGTCTGCAGCTGTTGAGCATCGGTATTCTGGGCGAGTATCTTGCCAAGACCTATCTGGAGGTCAAGAATCGCCCCATCTTCATCTGCAAGGAGAGCAATATCCGTGAGAATGACCGTTAACACTCCTGAGGGGACTCGGGACCGCCTGTTTGCTGAATGTCAGGAGCGGCGCGAGGTACAGGGGCGGCTGATCCGCCTGTTCCGCCAGCGGGGCTATCTGGAAGTGTCCACCCCGGACACCGAGTTTTATGATCTGTTCGCCTTGTCCGGCAGCGCCATTCCACAGGAGCGGATGCTGCAGGTAGGCGATCTGAGCGGAAAGATCTGCGTCATGCGCCCCGACTCCACCACCCCCATTGCCCGGGTGGCGGCCACCAAGCTGCGCTCGTTGCCCCTGCCTCAGCGTCTGTATTATGATCAGAAGGTATACCGCTCCAACCCTGCCCACAACGGCGGCAATCGCGAGATTCCCCAGTGCGGTGTGGAGTTGATCGGCGCGGACGGCATGAAGGCGGATATTGAGATCATCGTCACCGCCATTGATGCCCTGCGCTCCTGCGGAGCGTCCCGCTTCCACGTGGAGCTGGGCCACGCCAAGTTCTTCCGTGACCTGGCCGACCGCATGGAGCTGGACGATGAGACAGTGGAACAGATGCGCGCCTATATCGAGGGCAAGAATTTTGCCGCTCTGAATGATTTGCTTGCTCCTTATGAGGGAAACAGCGCCTGTGCTGCTCTGAAGCGCCTGTCCCGTCTGTTCGGTGGGGTGGAGGTGCTTTCCGAGGCTGAAAAGCTGGCAGGGAAGACGGATACAGTGGACTACCTGCGTTCTCTGTATGATGAGCTGTCTGTTGCCGGCTACGGCCAGTATGTGCGCTTTGACCTTGGCATGGTACACCAGATCGAC
Source organism: Lawsonibacter sp. (assembly GCA_045534105.1). GTDB lineage: Bacteria > Bacillota > Clostridia > Oscillospirales > Oscillospiraceae > Lawsonibacter. The sequence goes on from JAZSJB010000095.1 coordinate 13,794, forward strand.
TACTACACCGGCGTGGTGTTCCGCGGCTATGTGGAGGGAGCAGGTGAGGCTGTCCTGTCCGGCGGCCGATACGACCATCTGGTGGAGGTCTTTGGCCGTGAGGCACAGGCTACCGGATTCTGTGTGGACGTGGACGCTGTGTCCCACACCCTGCCCGAGACTGCGTTGCCTGTGCTGCGCACCATTGTACACTATGAGCCGGGCTATTTGGCACAGGCCCTGGAAGCGGTGGACGGCCGCCCTGCCGGCACCTGTGAGCTGTCCTCCTGTACAACGCTGGAGGGAAGTAAAGAATTGGCTGCATCCAAGGGTGCGGAGGGTGTGCTGGTCTTTGACAAGGACGGAGAAAGGCTGGTGCTGGTATGAGCAGTGAGCGTTTGCGCATTGCCCTGACCAAGGGGCGTTTGCAGGATAAATCAGTAGAAATGTTTGAGGCCATGGGCCTGGACTGCTCTCCCATCAAGGACCCTGGCCGCCGGCTGGTTCATTCCATTCCCAACTACCCTCTGGATGCGGTGCTGGCTAAAGCCCCCGACGTGATTACCTATGTGGAGCACGGCGTGTGTGATTTGGGGGTGGTGGGCAAGGACACCATTCTGGAAAAGGGCGGTGCCTTTTACGAGGTGCTGGACCTGAACTTCGGCAAGTGCCGGTTTGCCCTTGCGGTGAAAGAGGGCAGCGACTTTTATGGTACTTATAAAACCCGGCGCATTGCTTCAAAATACCCCGAAGTGACCCGTGCCTTCTTCGAGAAAAAGGGCATGGATGTGGACATTATCAAAATTGAGGGCAGCGTGGAGCTTGCTCCCATTCTGGAGCTGACGGATGCCATCGTGGATATCGTGGAGACGGGGGCCACCTTGAAGGCCAACGGCCTTGTGCCCATCGAGACGGTGGCGGAGGTGTCCGCACGGCTCATCGTCAACACCGCCAGCATGAAACTGCACAAGGCGCAGCTTACCGACTTCATTGAAAAGTGTGAGCGTGAATTGGAGAGAAGAGCATGATCAGGATCATTCCTGCTGAACGGGCGCAGGAGCAGCTTGCTGCCATGCGTGCCCGCGCGGCACAAAAAAATGCGGATATTGACCGAGCGGTTGCAGATATCATACAAACTGTAAAGGAAAAGGGCTTTGCAGCTGTGGAGCGATATTCCATGCAGTTTGACCGCACTGCCCCCTATGAAATCAGTGCGCAGCGGCTGGAGCAGGCCTATCAGAACTGCCCCGCCGAACTGATTGCTGCGCTGGAGCACGCGGCGGCCAACATCCGGGATTACAACGAAAAGCTGCTGGCCAGGACGGTGGAGTGGAACTCTCCCGACGGCGGTCGGGTAGGTCGCATCGTGCGGGGCCTGTCCCGGGTGGGCATCTATGTCCCCGGCGGCACTGCGGCCTATCCCAGTTCTGTACTTATGAACGCCATTCCCGCTAAGGTGGCCGGGGTGGAGGAGATCATCATGGTCACACCACCCACAGAAAACCTCAACGATGCGGTGCTGGCTGCGGCTAAAATCGCCGGGGTGGACCGGGTCATGGCTGTGGGCGGTGCTCAGGCGGTGGCGGCATTGACTTACGGCGCAGGGTTTATCCCCCGCGTGGATAAGCTGGTTGGGCCGGGCAATGCCTTTGTAGCGGCGGCCAAACGCATGGCCTATGGCGCGCTGGACATCGATATGGTGGCCGGGCCCTCCGAGGTGCTGGTCATTGCTGATGACTCCGCCGACCCCAAATTTGTGGCTGCTGACCTGCTTAGTCAGGCTGAGCATGACCGCATGGCATCTGCCGTTCTACTGACGGACAGCGAAGCTCTTGCTGAAGCGGTGGATGCTGAGATCATACGTCAGACGGGCTATCTGGAGCGTTCTGAAATTATGGAGGTCTCCCTGCGGGACTTCGGCTGTGCCATCGTGTGCAGGGACATGTCCGAATGTGTATCGCTGGCCAACGAGATCGCCCCCGAGCATCTGGAAGTAGTTACCCGGGACCCCAGGGTGCTGCTGCCGGACCTCAAAAACGCCGGTGCAGTATTCCTTGGCAGTTGGTCGCCGGAACCGTTGGGTGACTATCTGGCAGGACCAGACCATGTGCTGCCTACCAGCGGTACGGCCCGGTTCTTCTCGCCCCTGTCCGTGGACAGCTTTTTAAAGACCATGAGCGTCATTGAATTTGACCAATCCTCTCTTGCCCCTATTAAGGACAAGATTATTACTCTGGCGGAAAGTGAAAAACTTACCGCTCACGCAAATTCCATCAAAGTTCGATTTGAGTAAGGAGGGGAAGTACCATGCGTACGGCTTCCATTACAAGGACAACAAAAGAGACCGACATTGCGCTGGAGCTGTCTTTGGACGGTGGTCAGGTGCAGGTGTCCACCGGAATCGGCTTTTTTGACCATATGCTCACCGCCCTGGCCTTTTATGCCGGCTGGGGCATGCAGCTGACCGTCAAGGGCGACTTGCAGGTGGATGGCCATCATACGGTTGAGGACACTGGCATCGTGCTGGGCCAGGCATTGAAAGAGGCGCTGGGTGACAAGAAGGGTATTCGCCGCTTCGGCAGTGCCTATGTGCCCATGGACGAGGCTCTGTGCTTTACCGCGCTGGACTTTTCCAACCGTCCCTATCTGGTCTTTGATGCGGATATGCCTCAGCCCATGATCGGGGACTATGATGCCTGCCTGACGGTGGAGTTTATGCGCGCACTGTCCTTTAATGCGGGGATCACCCTGCACCAGAAGTGCCACTACGGGATCAACGCCCACCACATTACCGAGGGACTTTACAAGTCTCTGGGCCTTGCCATCAAGGACGCGGTGAAGGTGGAGGGTGAGGGCGTGGTATCCACCAAGGGAGTGCTGTAACATGGGCTATACCGCCATTATCGACTATGGTGTAGGCAATTTGAAAAGCGTATCCAACGCGTTTTCCTATGTGGGTGTGGACACCCGCATCACCAGTGATGCCAAGGAGATCGAACTGGCCGACGCCATTCTGTTGCCCGGTGTGGGCGCGTTCCCGGACGCAGCGGACAAGCTGCGTGCCCCCGGCCTTGATAAGGTGGTCGTGGAGCAGGGGAGAAGCAAACCCGTGCTGGGTATCTGCCTTGGTATGCAGCTGCTGTTGGAGCGGGGGACCGAAGTGCGTCCCTGCGAAGGGCTTGGTGTGATTCAGGGCATGTGCGACCGTATTCCTACGCACCTGAAGCTGCCTCACATCGGTTGGAACAGCCTGCGCTTTCCCAACTCTTCGCCCCTGTTTGCGGGGATCGACGAGGGGGCCTGTGTCTATTTCGTCCACTCCTTCAGTGCACAGAACTGCGATCCCGGTCAGGTGCTTGCCGCAACAGACCACGGCTGCGATATCGTGGCTGCGGTCCAGAACGGCAACTTCTATGGCTGCCAGTTCCACCCGGAAAAGAGCGGCGACGTGGGTCTGCAGATATTAAAGAACTTCGGAGCGTTGAACAAATGATCATTTTGCCTGCCATTGATTTAAAAGACAATAAAGTGGTTCGCCTTTACAAGGG
>JAZSJB010000014.1:0-9765 GCA_045534105.1 Lawsonibacter sp.
TTTAGCTGTACAATTTTCTCGGACATGGTTTGCTGTCTCCTTTCGAATGTGTGTGTCGCAACTTCATTCTACCAGAGATCTGCAAACCATGTCTCCTTTTTTACCCTTTTTTCAATTTGCGCAATTTATTGTACCTTATCGGATTTATCCATTGTAGATGGGATACTTGGAGGTCAGAGCTATGGCCTGAGCCTTGATTTCTTCCGCCTTGGTGTCAAAGTGGAAGGCGGTTTGGGCGATCAGTTTACCCACGAGCTTCATGTCCTCCTCCTTAAAGCCGCGGGAGGTGACGGCGGGGGTGCCCACGCGGATGCCGGAGGTTACGAAGGGCTTTTCCGGGTCGTTGGGGATCGCGTTCTTGTTGACGGTGATGCACACTTCGTCCAGACGGTGCTCCATTTCCTTGCCGGTCAGCTTGGCGGGACGCAGGTCCACCAGCATCAGGTGGTTGTCCGTGCCACCGGAGACCAGGTTCAGACCCTCGGCCTTGATAGTGTCAGCCAGCACAGCGGCGTTCTTGACGATTTGCTGCTGATAGGTTTTGAATTCGGGTTTGAGTGCCTCGCCCAGAGCCACCGCCTTGGCAGCGATAATATGCTCCAGGGGACCGCCCTGAGAGCCGGGGAAGATAGCGGAGTTGAGCTTCTTGGCGATGTCGGGATCGTTGCACAGCAGCATACCGCCACGGGGACCGCGCAGGGTCTTGTGGGTGGTGGTGGACACCACGTCGGCATAGAGGACGGGGGAGGGATGGACCCCGGCGGCCACCAGACCAGCGATGTGAGCCATGTCCACAAACAGGTAAGCGCCCACTTCGTGAGCGATGTCCGCAAAGGTCTTGAAGTCGATGATGCGGGGATAGGCGGAAGCACCCGCGAGGATCATGCGGGGCTTGTGTTTACGGGCCAGGTCCCGGACCTGGTCGTAGTCAATGTAGCCCTGATCATTCACGCCGTAGGCCACCACGTTATAGTTTTTGCCGGAGAAATTGACGGGAGAGCCGTGGGTCAGGTGACCGCCATTGTCCAGACTCATACCCAGCACCGTATCGCCCACATTGCACAGGGCCTGATATACCGCATAGTTGGCGGAGGCGCCGGAGTGGGGTTGTACGTTGGCGTACTGGGCACCAAAAAGCTGCTTGGCGCGCTCGATTGCCAGATTTTCCGCAATATCCACGCACTGACAGCCGCCATAATAGCGCTTTCCGGGATAGCCCTCGGCATATTTGTTGGTCAGTACAGTGCCGGCGGCGGCCAGCACGGCAGGGCTAACAATGTTTTCGGACGCGATCAGCTCGATGTTTCTCTGCTGGCGGTCGTACTCTGCCTGAACGACAGCGCCCAGCTCAGGATCGACGGATGCGAGAAATTTCATTGCGGAATTGACCATGGATAAACCCTCCTGCTGTTCCTTTGAAATATGCGCTAATTATATCAAAACTAATGAAAAAAACAATGGGGCAAACAGAAAAATAGGGTCGAAATCCCGGATGAAGTGTGATAGAATAAACAAACGAATAATTGGATAACGGTGTCGAAAAAAGAGGTGACCCTGATGAAGCAAAAAAAAGACGTGCTTGCCATTGTGGATGAGCTGAAGCGGCTGTATCCCGATGGGATCTGCTCTTTGGATTATAAGAAGGATTACGAACTGCTCTTTTCTGTGCGCCTGGCGGCCCAGTGCACGGACGAGCGGGTGAATCAGATTACACCGGCCCTTTATGCGCGGTTCCCAACTCTGGAGGCATTGGCCGAAGCGGATATTGCAGAGGTAGAGCGGTATGTCCACTCCACCGGCTTTTTCCGCGCCAAGGCCAGAGATATTGTGCTGGCATCCCAAATGCTGCTGAGTGAGTACGGCGGCAAAGTGCCGGACAACCTGGATGATTTGTTGAAGCTGCCCGGCGTGGGCCGTAAGACGGCAAATCTTATTCTGGGCGACATTTACAATACCCCCGGTGTGGTGGTGGCGGACACGCACTGCATCCGCATCACCGGGCTTCTGGGCCTGACTGACGGAACGAAAGATCCGGCTAAGGTGGAAAGTCAGCTGCGGGCCATCCTGCCCCCGGAGGAGTCCAACAATTTCTGCCACCGCATGGTACTGCATGGGCGGACGGTGTGCATTGCCCGGCGGCCACAATGTCAAAACTGTACCCTGCGCCCCTGGTGCAGTCACTTTGAAAAACAACAGACGGAGGAAACAACGTGAAACGGATCATTTTGCGCTGGAGCGTGTATCTGCTTGCTCTGCTCTTTTTGGCCTTTGGCATTGCCTTGAGTATCAAGACGGCCCTTGGCATTTCACCCATATCCTCGGTGGCATTCAGCATTTCCGAGATTTGGAATATCAATCTGGGTGTGATGAATTTCGCAGTGTATGCCGTGTTTGTGGCGGCACAGTTTGCCCTGCGCGGCAAGAACAGTCGGATTATTGACCTGCTGCAGCTGGCGGTCAGTTTTATCTTCAGTTGGGCGCTGGACAAACTCGTGAATTTGATGTCCTACAATGCTGCGGCCCACAGCTTTTGGGTCAACTTCGCATTGCTGCTGGTGGCCATGGTATTTATTGGTGTAGGTGTGTCTGGCTCGGTGCAAATGAAGCTGATCCCCAATCCCGGTGACGGCATCGTGCAGGCGGTGGCCGAAAAAACGGGCTGGGAGCATGGCTTTGCCAAGAACGTATTTGATATTGGTTGCGTGTGTGTCACCACCGCCATGGGGCTGATCTTTGCCGGCGAACTGGTTGGCGTGGGTGTTGGTACCGTGGCCGCCATGTTGGGCGTGGGCCGTGTGGTGGCACTGACCAACCGGTTTGTGATGAAAAAACTGCGCGTGGCAGCAGGTGTTGCGTAAGGAGTGAGACAGATGTCTTATCGCCCTCTTGCAGACGAAATAAGACCTCAGACTCTGGATCAGGTGGTGGGACAGTCCCACATTCTGGGACAGGACGGTTTGCTGCGCCGCATTATCGAAAGCGGCAGCATCCCCAACCTGATCTTCTACGGCCCGTCCGGGGTGGGCAAGACCACGGTGGCCAACATCATCGCCAAGCAGACCAACCGGCCCCTGCACCGGCTCAACGCCACCACCGCGTCCATTTCCGACATAAAGGATATTATGGCGGAAATTGGCACATTTATGGCCCCGGAGGGGGTACTGCTCTATCTGGATGAGATCCAGTACTTCAACAAAAAGCAGCAGCAGTCCCTGCTGGAGTTTATGGAAAACGGGAAGATCACCCTGATCGCGTCCACCACGGAGAATCCCTACTTTGCCGTGTTCAACGCGGTGTTGTCCCGGTCTACCGTTTTTGAGTTCAAGCAGATCACCGCACAGGATGCTCTGCCCGCCGTGGAGCGGGGTATTTCCATCATGGAAGAGCGGCTGGGTGCGCAGGTGGAATGTGAAGACGGTGTGAAAGAGCACATCGCGGCCTCCTGCGGCGGCGATATCCGAAAAGCGATGAATGCCGTGGAACTTTTGCTTACTGCTGCCAAGCGAGAGCAAGGGAAACTACTTGTCACGCTTATAGACGCAAAACTGGTGTCTCAGCAGTCCGCCATGCGCTATGACCGGGAGGGGGATGCCCATTTTGACATTGCATCCGCCCTGATGAAGTCCCTGCGCGGCTCCGATCCGGACGCGGCTTTGCACTATCTGGCCCGGCTGCTGGAGGCGGGGGATATGCCTACCGCCATCCGCCGCATTTTGTGTTCCGCCAGCGAGGATGTGGGCATGGCTTATCCTCAGGCGGCGCTCATCGTCAAGGCCTGTGTGGACAGCGCGCTGCAACTGGGGCTACCGGAGGCAAGATTGCCTTTGGCACAGGCGGTGGTGCTGCTGGCCACCGCTCCCAAGTCCAACAGCGTGTACATGGGTTATGCTGATGCCGTGGCCGACATTCGCGCCGGACGCACCGGGGAAATTCCCAGAGAGCTGCAGAATGTCCACGCCGACTCCGCTGGTATGGAGCGGGAGCAGGGGTATCAGTACCCCCATGACTTTTCCGGACACTGGGTCAAGCAGCAGTACTTGCCTGATGCCATTAAAGACCGGCAGTATTATAAATATGGTGACAACAAGACCGAGCAGGCTGCAAAGCGGTACTGGGACGAGATCAAGAAGAAATGACGAAGAACGCCGCCCAATCGGGCGGCGTTCTTTTATAGGATATTCTTTAAATTCAACTGCTCCATCTCCGCCAGCAGACCCAGTTGGGCAATGAGTTTGGCGTTGGCGGCGTTGTACTGGTCGGTCTCCTCAAGTTCCAAATACTCCCGTACCTCACAGAAGGTCAGATGAATGTCATCGATGTCACGGTGGGGGAGCATCACATGCAGATAAAAATCATGTTCCTGCAGGTGCTCTGCTACCTGCCCAGTGATCTGTTGGGCGGAGGCCCAGTTATCCCGGGATGCCAGATGGTAGGCGGAGGTCAGCTTCTGGCTGAAACCGGAAATGAGACTGTTGAGATACCAACTGTTGCCCAGTGTGGCGCCCAGCATGACAATCAAAATGACCACAGAGATCCAAAGACGTTTCATAATGGCTTCTCCTTGCTTCCGAGCTCCTGCCTGACAGAGCAGTAGACCTTGCCCAACTCGTCCACAGTGAACAGGAATACATCGGCAGTGGAGGGGCAGTTGTGCTTTCGCAGCTGCTTATCAAGCCAGTTTCGGTCGTGGCCGGAAATGTGCAGGTTTTCCTCCATAAGCCGCCCGTCACTGATGAGGATGACGGGCAGGCCGTTCTCCTGTGTTTTCACAGACAGCTGAGTGGCATCGGGAGGCTGACAGGCGGCGTAGGGGAGGACGGACAGCTGTCCGTTGGTCTCCAGAATGGCATATTTGATCGTGGTCAGATCTGTGCAGCCCTTCATGCGAAGCTCCTCAAACAGTTCATCCACGGTGTAGCGGTTGCGCTGCATCTCCCGCTGGTCAAGTTCCCCGTTGCGGACAACGATACTGGGCTTGCCGCACATGAGGATGCGAAAGCGGGTGTTTTTCATGGTCAGGACCGAGAAAATCATGGTCATGGACAGCAGGGCGAAGATGGGGATGATGCCCGTGAGCAGGGGAATACCGAAATCCTGCATGGGTACGGCGGCCAGATCGGCGATGAGCAGGGAAACCACCAGTTCGCTGGGTTCCAGCTCGCCCACCTGCCGTTTTCCCATAAGCCGCACGCCGGTGATGATGAGCAGGTACAGGATAATAGTACGAATGAACGCGATGACCACGGCGCGGCCTCCTTACTGTGTGTTTGCGGTTATTATGACGCTGTACGGGCAAAATATGCCCGTGTCTTTTGTCAAAACAAACGGAATTGAAAAAAGAGGAAAAAAAGGGGAAAATGCCCTTGCGTTTTCATAGGATTTCGAGTAAAATATTTCAGGTAAAAGAATGTATGGAATGCAGGGAGTTACTACGCGCCATCCGTATGGATGATGGATGCGCGCGGTTGCTCCCTTTTTTCAAGAGTGGAACTGAAAGGCGGGATGGCAGAAGTATGAAAGCGACTTTGATTCTGGAAAACGGAAGTGTCTTTGCCGGCACCAGCATCGGCTGCACGGAAGACAAAATCTGTGAATTGGTGTTCAACACCTCCATGGTGGGCTATCAGGAGCTGCTCACCGACCCCTGCTACGCAGGTCAGGGTGTTGTGATGTCCTATCCCCTCATTGGCAACTACGGTGTCAACGACGAGGACAACGCCTCTGAGCGTGTGTGGGTGGAGGCCCTTGTGGTGCGCCACATGTCTGAGCGTGGCAGTAATTTCCGCTGCCAGGGGGATCTGAACACCTTTTTGAAGAATAACGGCGTCACGGGCATTCAGAATGTGGATACCCGCGCGCTGACCAAGATCCTCCGTAATCAGGGGAGCATGAATGCGCTGATTACCTGTGCGGAGCATTTTAATGTTGCCGAAGTGCTGGACAGGCTCAAGGCTTATAAGATCACCGGCAAGGTGGCTCAGACCACCTGCGCTGCCCCCAAGACGGTGGAGGGCAGCGGTGCTCATGTGGCCGTGCTGGACTTTGGCGTTACCTGCGGCCTTGTGGAGCATTTGACCGAGCGGGGCTGCAAGGTCACCCTTCTGCCTGCCAACACCGGGGCTGAGGCTGTTCTTAGCGGTGGCTATAACGGCCTGATCCTCTCTCCCGGTCCCGGCGACCCCGCCGAGAATACCGATATCGTCGCTCAGGTGAAAAAACTCTACGAAAGCGACATCCCCCTGTTCGGCTTCGGTCTGGGCCACCAGCTGCTGGCTCTGGCGGTGGGCGGCAAGACGGAGAAGCTGCCTTACGGTCACCGGGGCGGCAACATCCCTGTGCGCGATCTGGAGCAGGGCAAGGTCTACATCACCAGCCAGAATCACGGCTATGTGGTGGTGGACGGCAGCGTGGACAGCGCTGTTGCTCAGCCCAGCCACACCAACGTGAACGACGGCAGTGTGGAGGGCCTGAAATATGCCCGCCCCAACTGTTTTACCATGCAGTATGACCCTGAGGGCAACAAGGGCCCTGCCGAGACCCGCTATGTATTTGACCGCATCGTTTCCATTGTGGGAGGTGACAAGTAATGCCTATGTATCCCGGTATTAAAAAGGTTCTGGTCCTGGGCTCCGGCCCCATCGTTATTGGCCAGGCCGCCGAGTTCGACTACGCGGGCACACAGGCCTGCCGCGCCCTGAAGGAAGAGGGACTTGAGGTCGTTCTTGTCAACTCCAACCCCGCCACCATTATGACCGACAAGGATATTGCCGATCATGTGTATATCGAGCCGCTGAACATTCCGTCCATCACCCAGATCATTGAGAAAGAGCGCCCTGATGCCCTGCTGCCCAACCTGGGCGGCCAGACTGGCCTGAATATGGGGATGGCGCTGTACGAAAACGGCACGCTGGAAAAGTACGGTATCCGTCTGTTGGGCACCAGTCCCGAGTCCATCCACAAAGCAGAGGACCGTCAGGGCTTCAAGGACTGTATGGAGTCCATCAACCAGCCCTGTGTCACTTCTCTGGTAGTGGAGAGCGTCAAGGACGCGGTGGATTTTGCCGAAAGCATCGGTTACCCCGTGATCGTGCGTCCTGCCTATACGCTGGGCGGCACTGGCGGCGGCATTGCCTATGACCGTGCCTCGCTGGAGGAGATATCCGACCGCGGTATCAGCCTGTCCCGCGTGGGCCAGGTGCTCATTGAGCGTTGTATTGCCGGCTGGAAGGAGATCGAGTTCGCGGTCATGCGTGCCCGCGCCGGTAACGTGATTCCCCTCTGTTCCATGGAGAACATCGACCCCGTGGGCGTGCACACCGGCGACTCCATCGTGGTGGCGCTCACCCAGACTCTGTCTAACCGCGAGTTCCAGATGCTGCGCTGCGCCGCGCTGGACATCATCAACGCTCTGGAGATCGAGGGCGGCTGCAACGTGCAGTTTGCTCTGAATCCCGACTCCTATGAGTACGCGGTCATCGAGGTCAACCCCCGTGTGTCCCGTTCCTCCGCACTGGCCTCCAAGGCCACCGGCTATCCCATCGCCAAGGTGGCGGCCAAGGTGGCTCTGGGCTATACTCTGGACGAGATCCCCAACGCCGTGACCGGCACCACCATGGCCTGCTTTGAGCCCACCATTGACTACGTGGTGCTCAAGATCCCCCGCCTGCCCTTTGACAAGTTCACCACCGCCAGCCGCACTCTGGGTACCCAGATGAAGGCTACCGGTGAGGTCATGGCTATTGCCAACTCCTTCGAGGGCGCCATGATGAAGGCCATCCGTTCTCTGGAACTGAATGTGCGCGCCCTGAAGCTGGACAAGCTGGAGGGCCTGTATACCGACGAGATCGAGGAACTGCTGGTCCAGGTTACCGGCGAGCGACTGTTCGTGGTGGCCGAGGCTCTGCGCCGCGGCATTTCTCCCCAGAAGATCAACCACATTACCAAGATGGACATCTGGTTCCTGGACGGCTTCAAGCGCATCATCGACATGGAAGAGGAGCTGAAGGCCTGCAAGGGAGAGCCGGACGTGGACACCATGAAGCGTGCAAAGGAAATGTGCTTTGCAGACAGCTATATCGGTACACTGTGCGGCATGAAGCAGGCAGAAGTCAAGGCCCTGCGTGAGCGCTACGGCATTACCCCCTCCTTTAAGAAAGTGGATACCTGCGCCGGCGAGTTCGACGCGGAGACCCCCTATTACTACTCCTCCTACGACGGAGAGAACGAGGCTGTGGACAGCGGCGACGGACGCAAGAAGGTGCTGGTGCTGGGCTCCGGCCCCATCCGCATCGGTCAGGGTATTGAGTTTGACTACTGCTCTGTCCATTCCGTGTGGGCATTCCGCCGTCTGGGCTATGAGACCATCATCGTCAACAACAACCCCGAGACCGTCTCCACCGACTTCGACGTGGCGGACAAGCTCTACTTTGAACCCCTGACCGCCGAGGACGTGCAGAACATCGTGGAGCAGGAGAAGCCCTGGGGCGCCGTGGTCCAGTTCGGCGGCCAGACCGCCATCAAGCTGGCCAAGGCCCTGACCGACATGGGCGTACAGATCCTGGGCACTTCCTCCGACGGTGTGGACGCCGCCGAGGACCGTGAGCGCTTTGATGAGATTCTGGAAAAGTGCAATATTCCCCGGGCCAAGGGCAAGACCATCTTTACTACCGAGGAAGCACTCAAGGCGGCCAACGAGCTGGGCTATCCTGTGCTGGTGCGCCCCTCCTACGTGCTGGGTGGTCAGGGTATGGAAATCGCTTACTCCGACCGCAACATTGAGGAGTTCATGAAGATCATCAACATGACCGTGCAGGAGCACCCTGTGTTGGTAGACAAGTACCTCATGGGTCGGGAACTGGAAGTGGACGGCGTGTTCGACGGCGAGGATATCCTCATCCCCGGCATCATGGAGCACGTGGAGCGTGCCGGTGTCCACTCCGGTGACTCCATCGCCGTGTATCCTCCCCTCAATCTGGAGGACAAGCACCGTGAGCTGATCCTGAAGCACACCCAGAACATGGCCAAGCATCTGGGCGTCATCGGTCTGATCAATGCTCAGTATATCCTCTATGATGACGATATCTATGTCATCGAGGTCAACCCCCGTTCCTCCCGTACCATCCCCTATATTTCCAAGGTCACCGGCGTGCCTATTATCGACCTTGCCACCAAGGTCATGCTGGGCCAGAAGCTGAAGGACCTGGGCTACGGCACCGGCATCTACGAGGAGGCCAAGTATTACGCCGTCAAGGCCCCCGTCTTCTCCTTCGAGAAGCTTACCGACGTGGATACCGGCCTTGGCCCGGAGATGAAGTCCACCGGCGAGGTGCTTGGTCTGGCTGAGACCTATCCTCAGGCTCTGCTCAAAGCCTTCAAGGGGTCCGGCCTGCGTGCGCCCAAGAAGGGCGGCCGAATCATCATCACCGTCAAGGATGAGGACAAGAAGGAGATCATCTCCATCGCCCGAGGCTTTGAGGAGATGGGTATTGAACTGTATGCCACCTCCGGTACCTGCGACGTGCTGACTGAGGCGGGCATAGCCTGCAAGCGGGTCAACCGCGTGTCTCAGGCCCACCCCAACATCCTGGACATGATCGCATCCGGCACTGTGGACCTGATCATCAACACCCCCACCAAGGGCCGCAAGCACGACACCGACGGCTTCAAGATCCGCCGCTCTGCCGTGGAACACTCTGTGGGCTGTGTCACCTCCATCGATACTGCCCGCGCCCTGCTGACCGTCCGCCAGCAGAGCCGCAGCGAGGA
>JAZSJB010000067.1:0-3621 GCA_045534105.1 Lawsonibacter sp.
ACCGCCCGCTTGGGACCCAGCACCCAACCAGCCAGATAGAGAAACAGGGTACAAAGAGAGAGCGGGATCGGCCCAAAGGGTACCGCCCATGGCGAGAGCACACACAGGGCCCCGGCGGCCGCCGCCGTCATGGTCAGAGCATATATTTTTTTGTTGCGACGCACCTGCACAGCCGTGTCTCCTCTCTGCTTTTTTTAAATTATATCGTTCCCTCCAGCCAAAAGTCAACCGGAGCATATAAAAAGCGCGGCCTGACGGCCGCGCTTTTGTCCGTATTCGGGCACGCCGCCCCTGACTGGAGCCGCTGCGCGAATATCCGAACCTTTGGAACGGCGTACCTTCCTTCGCCTTTCGCCATCGACTTTACAAGTCAGCACCGGCTTAAAGGAGTCGTTTCACCGTCCGAGCATAGTATGTCCCCCGCCCTGATCAAAATTCAGGTTTGATGATGGAATATTTGTCCAAACTAAAAATACATTTATAACAAGAGAGGAGGGGGATCTTATGGCACAAGCGGAACGCTCATTCTTGTTTTCCCGCCGGGCCGGAGTGCCCCGGAATAGCGAGCGGGAGCAGCTGATGAAGACCCTGGCCGACACCCGGGTGCTTATCAATCAGGCCTACAGCGGCTTTAACTGCGCCAAGGATGACGAGCTGATCGAATCCTTTGTCTTTGAGATCAACGCGCTCCAGTCCCGGTACAGCTATTTGCTGCGGCGCATCAAGGAGCTGGAGGCCACCGTATGAGACAGTGGGTCATTCAGATTTCCCCCTGGTTGGCCGGGATACCGCTGGCCATCACCGTCCTGCTGGTGCTGCACCGCCCTCTGGGCCGGCTGTTTCGGTTGGTGGTACGCAGCGCGGGCGGCCTTGCGGCGCTGGTACTGCTCCACCCGGTGGGCCAGCTGGTGGGGGTGACCCTGGGTGTGAACTGGGTCAATGCGCTGGTGCTCGGAGTTCTGGGCATACCCGGCTTCGGCCTGCTCCTGATGCTGCAGTGGGTGCTGCAAGCACCATAAAATAGTCCCGGCCCCACAAAGGGCCGGGACTATGCGCGTCATTTTCCATGTACAATGGTGATGGCTCTGCGGCAATTCTCCACCTGACTGACAGCAAAGGTACCGCCATACTCTCCGTCCACTGTCCACGGAATGGCCCTGTCACAGGTGATGACAACCCTGCTTGTCTCAAAAGACACCACCGCCGCCGTGTCCACCGGCACGTTGCGCACCAGAGACTGCAGTACGCTGGTCAGATCGGCAAGTTTAATGTTTTTGCGCACCAGCACCACTTCGAACAGGCCATCGTCCAGCTCCACCCGGTCAGAAGGAAGCACCGGGCCCTTCAGCCCACCCACAGAGAACGTATTGCACACCATGCCGTACAGAAAGTCATCCTCGATTACCGTATCCTCGTACTCCACCTTCAGGTGGTAGGGCGTCAGGTTGGGCAACTGACCGATGCCCGCCATGACATACGCCAAATGGCCGAAGGTGTTTTTCAGTTCCTGGGGTGTGTCGTAGGCCACCTCGGTAAATGCGCCGAAGGCCGCTACATAGACAAAGGGCTTGCCGTTGATACGGCCCACATCAACGGCCCTCGGCTCTCCGTCCGCCGCCGCCACCATAGCCGCCTTCACCATGCCTGCGGGCAGGTTCAGATTGTGGGCGCAGTCGTTGGTAGATCCGGCAGGCACATACCCCAGAACAGGAGGAACCGGCAGCTCCATCAGTCCGGACACGGTTTCACTCAGCGTCCCATCCCCTCCGGCACAGACCACCCGCTCAAACTGTCCGCCCAGATCCCGGGCCACCCGGGCGGCGTCCCCTTTGCCCTGGGTTGGGTAGGCCGTCACCAGCCACCCCGCCTGGGTAAAGCGGTTAATGACTGAGGCCAGCTGCTGCCTGACCACGCCCTTGCCCGCCGTTTGATTGTAAATAAACAGCATCCGTTTCATGCCGCGCCTCCATACAAATTATAATTTCATTATAGTCCCACTTGCGGCGAATGCAAGGTAAGGAGGGCGTTTTTTACAAAAAATTTGCAGTCCCCTCTTGACTATAAACCTACTTGATGGCTTATTGTGCAGATAAAACTCCACAAGGGAACATATTTATCGAATACCCCCCTGCCAAATGGGGTTTTCCGTCTTTCTTACCGACTAAACCCCCACGTTACACCAAAAACAGCCGTCAGAGGCGGCTGTTTTTTGGCTGTTCCGGCATTGACACTTGTGCTATCGATTTTTATAATAGGGATAATGAAAATTCCGATGGAATATCATTGGGGTTTTCTGTATGTTGAAAGGAGATTTGTCTCATGAGCGACAACCGTGTTTACAACTTTTCCGCCGGCCCCTCCATGCTCCCGCTGTCCGTTCTGCAGCGCGCGGGTGCGGAGATCACCAATTACAACGGCTCCGGTATGTCAGTGATGGAGATGAGTCACCGATCTAAAGTGTTCCAGACCATTTTTGACGATACTCAGGCGAAATTCCGCCGTCTGATGAACGTGCCCGAGGGGTACAAGGTCCTGTTCCTGCAGACCGGCGCCACCGGCCAGTTCTCCATGATCCCCCTGAACCTGATGGGACTGACGGGCAAGGCAGACTACGCCGTAACGGGCAACTTCT
This sequence comes from Lawsonibacter sp., assembly GCA_045534105.1. GTDB lineage: Bacteria > Bacillota > Clostridia > Oscillospirales > Oscillospiraceae > Lawsonibacter. The sequence goes on from JAZSJB010000067.1 coordinate 2,633, forward strand.
CCACCATCGCCGCCAAGGAGGCCAAAAAGTACGGTCAGGTAAACATCGCCGCCGACACCTCCGACTGCAATCACACCCGCATTCCCGCCCAGTCCGAGTTGAAGCTGGACACAGATGCCAGCTATTTCTACTACTGCGCTAACAACACCATCTACGGCACCGAGTGGCAGTATGTCCCCGAAACGGGCAAGGTGCCTCTGGTATGCGACATGTCCTCCGACATCATGTCCCGCCCCGTGGATGTGTCCAAGTACGGCATCATCTATGCCGGAGCCCAGAAAAATATGGCCCCCGCCGGTCTGACCGTGGTGGTCATCCGGGAAGATCTGGCCGGCCATGAGCTGCCCTACACCCCCATCATGATGAATTACAAGACCATGATCGACAAGGACTCCATGTACAACACCCCTCCCTGCTGGTGCATCTACATGCTGGGCCTGATGCTGGACTGGGTGGAGGAACAGGGCGGTGTCGCCGGGATCGAGAAGATCAAGCGCGCCAAGGCCACCATGCTGTACGACGCGCTGGACCAATCCAAACTGTTCACCTGCCCCGCCCAGCCCGGCTCCCGCTCCGGCATGAACGTGGCCTTCCGCACCGGCAATCCCGAGCTGGACGCCCTGATCGAAGCTGTTTACGCCACTCCCGACAGTGCTCAGCAGGCTGAACTGTTCAACCAGATTCAGGTCTTTATGAACGAGCAGCTGCCCGTAATCCCCCTGTACCACATGGATGTTTATACCATTGCCAGCGATAAGGTTAACCGCAACGGCGCTCCCTTCGGCAACGAGCAGTACAGCTATGACTGGAAGATCGAAACCTGGGACATCGAGCCTGACGCCAACGGTGTCAAGACTCTGCGCACCAACCATGCTCCCGCTGAATACTTCTGGGAACCCTTCGCCAATGCCAACGGCAACACTGCCAACAAGATGCTCTATGATCATCTGGTCGTTGCAAGCCCCGACTGCCAGTCCTATACTGGTCAG
>JAZSJB010000096.1:0-8231 GCA_045534105.1 Lawsonibacter sp.
CCCGCTGCCGAGTAATTCCGGCAACCACACATCTTATTAAATTTTACAATTAGGAGGCAATTACAATGTCTGAGAAGATTACTGCTATGATCGAAGAGATCAAGGCTCTGACCGTTCTGGAGCTGTCCGAGCTGGTTCACGCTCTGGAGGATGAGTTCGGCGTTTCCGCCGCTGCCATGGCTGCTCCCGCTGCCGCTGCTGCTCCCGCTGTTGAGGAGAAGACCGAGTTCGACGTCGTTCTGGCTGGCTTCGTCGCTGCTGCCAAGATCAAGGTCATCAAGGCTGTCCGCGAGATCACCGGCCAGGGCCTGGCCGAGGCCAAGGCTACCGTCGAGGGCGCTCCTTCCACTCTGAAGGAAGCCGTCTCCAAGGACGAGGCCGAGGAGCTGAAGAAGAAGCTGGAGGAGTCCGGCGCCAAGGTCGAGCTGAAGTAATTCATCTTTCACCACCAGAATGCAAATCCCCCAACCGTTTCGGTTGGGGGATTTGTTTTTGTGCGGTTTTGTGGTAGAATAAAGAAAAACGGACCGGAGGTGCCCTATGACAGACCGTGAACTGGTGCAGACCGCAATTTCCATGTTGGAACGCTCCTACGTACCCTATTCCAAATTCCCGGTGGGCGCGGCCCTGCTGTGCAAGGATGGCACGGTATTCACTGGATGTAACGTGGAAAACGCTGCCTACGGCTCCACCATCTGTGCCGAGCGCACCGCCCTGCTCAAAGCGGTGAGCGAGGGGCATCGGGACGACTGGCAGGTCATAGCCATCGCGGGCAGGGGGGAGGACTACTGCTGGCCCTGCGGCTCCTGCCGGCAGATGCTCTATGAATTCGCCCCTGATTTAAAAATTCTGGTGGCTCGTGGGGATGGAGAGTTTGTGACTACAACGCTTGCTGAACTTATGCCCCATGGGTTTGGCCCGAAGGCGCTAAAGTGATCGGAATAAAAAATGTTGACAAATGGTGAAAACCTGTTATAATCATCAATCGGTAAAGCGAGCTGCTTTGCCCCAAGTGAATAGCCTTATCAAGAGTGGTGGAGGGAACGGCCCGATGAAGCCCGGCAACCTGCGTTGACGCAAGGTGCCAAATCCGGCGGTAGTGTATCGAAAGATGAGGGTGCATCAACATCAACGCTCCGCCAACGCGGAGCGTTTTTCGTGCCCAAGACTGAAAGGAGAAACAATTATGGCAAAGAGACTTTTTACTTCCGAATCCGTAACCGAGGGGCATCCCGACAAGATCTGCGACCAGATCTCCGATGCGGTGCTGGACGCCATCCTCGCTCAGGACCCCCAGGCCCGCGTGGCCTGTGAGACCACGGTGACCACCGGCCTTGTCCATGTGATGGGTGAAATCACCACCAGCTGCTACGTGGACATTCCCAAGACCGTGCGCGAGGTGGTGCGGGACATCGGCTATGACCGGGCCAAGTTCGGCTTTGACTGCGATACCTGCGCAGTCATCACCTCCATTGACGAGCAGTCTGCCGACATCGCTCTGGGCGTGGATAAGTGCCTGGAGGCCAAGGAAGGCGCCCAGGATGACGGACTGGACAACGGCGCAGGCGATCAGGGCATGATGTTTGGCTACGCCTGTGACGAGACTGAGGAACTGATGCCCCTGCCCCTGTCCATGGCCCAGAAGCTGGCCAAGCGGCTGACCGACGTGCGCAAGCAGGGCAAGGTGGACTATCTACGGCCCGACGGCAAGACTCAGGTGACCGTGGAATACGACGAGAACAATGCTCCCGTCCGTGTGGACGCGGTGGTGGTTTCTACCCAGCACAGCCCCGAGGTGGAGCTGGAGCAGATCCGCAGGGATATGGTGGAGCTGGTCATCAAGCCCATCATTCCCGCCGAGCTGATGGACGCGGACACCAAGATCTACGTCAACCCCACCGGCCGGTTCGTCATCGGCGGTCCTCAGGGTGACTCTGGCCTGACCGGCCGCAAGATCATCGTGGACACTTACGGCGGCAGCGCCCCTCACGGTGGTGGTGCATTCTCCGGCAAGGACCCCACCAAGGTGGACCGCTCTGCGGCCTATGCAGCCCGTTGGGTGGCCAAGAACGTGGTGGCCGCCGGACTCGCCAAGCGCTGCCAGATCCAGCTGGCCTATGCCATCGGTGTGGCCAAGCCTGTCAGTGTGCGGGTGGACACCTTCGGCACCGGCACGGTGAGTGATGAGCAGCTGGAGGCCGCTGTGGAAAAGACCTTTGACCTGCGTCCTGCCGCCATCATCCGGGATCTGGATCTGCGCCGCCCCATCTACCGCCAGACCGCGGCTTACGGTCACTTCGGACGTCCGGAGCTGGATCTGCCCTGGGAGAACCTGGATCGGGTGGAGGCGCTGAAAGCCAACCTGTAATATAAGAAAAATGAGGTGCAAATGCACCTCATTTTTTGTTGCTTTTTGTCGGCGGACACGTTACAATGTCAACAGTTACCGCTTGTGTATACACAACGGATCGATGACCAAAATAGAATGAAGCAGTTTTTCAGACGGGAGGATTCCGCCATGGATCATAAGGAGATTTTAAAGCACGTTGACCACACGATTCTGACCACCACAGCCACTTGGGAGCAGATAAAGACCCTGTGTGATGAGGGCGTGCGATATGAAACGGCCAGTGTGTGTATTCCGGCCAGCTTTGTCAAGCGTGCGGCAAACTATGTAGACGGAAAACTGAAGATTTGTACTGTCATTGGATTTCCCAACGGTTACTCCACCACCGCTGTCAAGGTGTTTGAAACTGAGGATGCTGTGCGCAACGGCGCGGACGAGATCGATATGGTCATTAACCTTGGCATGGTCAAAAATGGCGACTGGGAGGGTGTGACAGAGGAGATCCGGGCTGTGAAAGCTTCCTGCACGGGGCGTATCCTTAAGGTTATTGTGGAGGCCTGCCAGTTAACGCAGGAGGAAAAACTGGAGGCCTGCCGGGCGGTGTCTCTGGCAGGGGCTGATTTTATCAAGACCTCCACCGGATTTTCCACCGGAGGGGCCGCACCGCTGGATGTGGCGCTGTTCCGGGCCAATGTGGCACCCAATGTGCGGGTAAAGGCCGCGGGTGGTATTCGCACCTGGGAGGACGCACAGGCCTTTCTGGAGCTGGGCGCTGACCGGCTGGGCACCAGCGCACTGGTTGGTCTTGCTAAAAAAGAGAATATATGACTTGAACGGCAGGGTGTTGCACCCTGCCGTTCAATTTTAGAAATTTGGAAAATCCACAAAAAACCTTTGACAAATGTTGGAGAGGGTGGTATAGTAACCACGGTTAGAAGATGCTAACTGAGATCAAAGGCAGGCGAATCGTATGAACTTGACACAGGCACAGGAAGGGAAGGAATACATCGTCCGGGGCATCGTCACGGATGACGAAGAGATGGATGCCTTTCTGTTTTCTCTGGGCTGCTATAGTGGAGAGCCTATCACCGTCATCTCCCGCCGGAAGGGCGGCTGTGTGGTCTCCATTAAGGACGGACGGTACAGCATCGACGATCAGCTGGCTGCCGCCATTCTGATTTGAGTCGTATCGGTGGCTGAATGTAGGTTCAGCCGCTCTTTTTCCGCAATGCGGTTAGCCGGGACTAACTGCGCTGCGGACTGAACAAGGAGGAATCAACATGAGAATTGCTCTGACGGGCAATCCCAACAGCGGCAAGACCACCATGTATAACGCACTGACCGGTAGAAATGAGAAGGTGGGCAACTGGGCCGGTGTTACCGTAGAGAAGAAGGAAAGCCCCATAAAAAAGAGCTTTTGTCCTGATGGGGCAGAGTTGATCGCAGTAGACCTGCCCGGTGCCTACTCCATGTCTCCTTTTACATCGGAAGAGAGTATCGCCAGCAGTTATGTGAAAAATGAAAATCCCGATGTGATTATTAACATCGTGGACGCCACCAATCTCAGCCGCAGCCTGTTTTTCACCACTCAGCTGCTGGAACTGGGCGTGCCCATGGTGGTCGCTCTGAACAAGAGTGACATTAACGAAAAGAAGGATACAGTCATCGATGTGGCTGCTCTGGCGGAAAAACTGGGCTGTCCGGTGTTGGAAACGGTGTCCACCAGTGCCGAGGGGCTGAAGGAAGTCGTTCTGGCTGCTGTGGCTCGCAAAGGCAGCGGACAGGCTGCGCCCTACACGCAAGGGGTTGTTGACCTGACAAGCAAAGACGCTGTACAGGCGGCAGATCGCAAGCGGTTTGCGTTTGTGAATAGGATCGTCTCTCAAGTGGAAAGACGCAAGGTGCATACCAACGAAAGAAATTCTCAGGATATGATCGACGCGGTGCTGACCAATAAGTGGCTGGGTATCCCTGTCTTTGCAGTGGTCATGTTCCTGGTATTTGACATCTCGCAATCTACCCTCGGTCCCTGGATCGCGGACACACTGGTGGGGTGGATCGAGATCTTCCAGAGCCGGGTGGGAGCGCTGATGGCGGATGCCAACCCCCTGCTGTACGCCCTGCTGGTGGATGGCGTCATCGGAGGCGTGGGTGCTGTGGTGGGTTTCCTGCCTCTGGTCATGGTGATGTACTTCCTCATCGCCCTGCTGGAGGACTGCGGCTACATGGCCCGCGTGTCCGTGGTGCTGGACCCCATCTTTAAAAAGGTCGGGCTGTCCGGCAAGTCTGTCATTCCCTTTGTCATTGGTACCGGCTGTGCCATCCCTGGGGTTATGGCATGCCGTACCATCCGCAACGAGCGGGAACGCCGCGCCACTGCCATGCTGGCGCCCTTTATGCCCTGCGGTGCCAAGCTGCCGGTCATTACCCTGTTTGCACGGGTGTTTTTCTCCGACTCCACCTGGGTAGGTACGCTAATGTATTTTGCGGGGATCGGGATCATCTTTGTGGGAGCGCTGCTGATCAATCGAATTACCGGCAGCCGCAATCGTAAGTCTTTCTTCATTATTGAGCTGCCGGAGTACAAGGTGCCCAGCCTGAAGCGGGCGTTCCTGTCCATGTGCTCCCGGGGGTGGGCCTACATCGTCAAGGCGGGGACCGTCATTCTGCTGTGCAACACCGTGGTGCAGATCATGCAGTCCTTTACCTGGTCCCTCCAGCTGGTAGAGGAAGGAATGGAGCAAGGCTCTATTCTGGCGGGAGTGGCTTCTCCCATCGCGGTGCTGCTGATTCCTCTGGGCTTCGGCTGCTGGCAGATGGCCGCCGCCGCAGTGACCGGCTTTATTGCCAAGGAGAACGTGGTGGGCACTTTGGCTGTTGTCTACGGTGTGACCAATTTCATTGATACCGAGGCTTTGGAGCTGGTGGGTGGTGCGCAGGAGGTGGCCGCTATGTTTGGCCTGACCAAGGCTGCGGCCCTGGCCTGCCTGATGTTCAATCTGTTCACGCCTCCCTGCTTTGCGGCTTTGGGTGCCATGAACTCTGAGATCAATGACCGCAAGTGGTTCTGGGGCGGTGTGGGTCTGCAGTTTGCCACTGGCTATACCGTGGCCTTCCTGGTCTATCAGATCGGCACGCTCATCACCGAGGGAACCGTTGGTTCCGGCTTTGTTCCCGGCTTGGTTGCGGTTGCGGCTATCGTGGCTGTGATCGCATCCCTGATCCGTAAGGCGGACAGGGGCCTGCGGAAGGAGTGTGCGCTGTCCGGCAAGGGAAAGTAAGATCACGAGGGAGTGTTTGCCATGACGGATATGGTCATTTCTATCATCCTTTTGGCTATTGTAGGTCTTGCCGCGCGGTATGTGTACCGGGCCAAAAAGAGTGGGGCGAAATGTATCGGCTGCCCGGCGGCCGGTTCCTGCTGTTCCTGCGGCAAGAATGCCTGTTCTGCCGAAGAGAAGAAATAACACACAAGTCACCCCCCGGCTAAGCCGGGGGGTGACTTGTGTGTCTGCTTTTTTTTACTAGGAGCGGGCTGACTTAAAGTCAGCCGGCTTTTTGTTTTGTGTTCAAATTCAGGCCTTTTCCAGAGCCAGGGTACGGGTGGTCAGATCACAGACCTCGGAGGGGCCGAAGTACTGGATGGCACCGGGGTAGACATAGCAGGTCTCCACGGCCCACTGGTTGCGGTGCGCCTCGAAGAACTTGAAGGGGGCGCCGTCCAGCTCCACCAGAGCCTTGCGGATGACGGGCTTATCCTTGCCGTTGCGGCGCTCAATGTTCATCATCTTGGTGATGGGCATACCGCCGGCCACCCACTCCTCGGCGGGCTTGGACAGGTTGGACACCTTGGACAGGTAGCCGTTGTAGCCGTACAGGATCAGCATGCAGGCGTTGTAACCCAAAGAGTAGCAGTAGTCAGCGTCGAAGTTGGAGGGGAAAGCGCAGCGGCCCTCGTAGCCCAGGAAGTGGTGCAGGGGGGAGAACTTGCCGCTGTAGGTACCGGCGGCCTTGCGGGCGGCCAGGTTGGCTTTGACCATCTCGGAGAACAGCTTCTCGGACTCGATCAGGGACACCTGCACGTTGCCGTGGGGGTCGCGCTCAAGGAACAGCTGCTGCTGAATGCTCTGGGGCAGGATGGCGAAGACGGCCATAGCCTCTTTGGTCAGGCCGTTCTCGATGAAGGCATACTTGTCCTTCCAGGTGGACAGAGCGTTGAACTTGGCGGTGTTCTCGCCGGCCAGCAACTCGTTGATCTCGGCGATGAGCATGGAGAATTCGGGAACAAATTCTACGATGCCCTCGGGGATAACGGCCACACCGAAGTTCCAGCCCTTGGCGGCACGGGCGGCCACGGAGTCGGCAATATAGTCGGCAATCTGGGCCAGAGACATCTTCTTGGCGGCAACTTCCTCACCGATCAGGCAGATGTTGGGCTGGGTTTCCAGCGCGCACTCCAAAGCCACGTGGGAAGCGGAACGGCCCATGACCTTGACAAAGTGCCAGTACTTCTTGGCAGAGTTGGCATCGCGCTGGATGTTGCCGATGATCTCGCTGTAGGTCTTGGTGGCGGTGTCGAAGCCGAAGGAGCACTCGATATCCTCGTTCTTCAGGTCGCCGTCGATGGTCTTGGGGCAGCCGATGACCTGTACGCCGGTGTTGTGGGCGGCAAAGTACTCGGCCAGAACGGCGGCGTTGGTGTTGGAGTCATCACCACCAATGATGACGATGGCGGTGATGCCGTGCTTCTTGCACACCTCGGCAACGATGGCAAACTGCTCCTCGCTCTCCAGCTTGGTGCGGCCGGAGCCGATGATGTCAAAACCGCCGGTGTTGCGGAACTGATCGATATATTCATCGTCAAAAATCAGATAGTCATCCTCCAGCAGACCGCTGGGGGCGCCCTTAAAGCCGTACAGGACGTTGTCTGTGTTGGTGGCCTTCAGAGCATCGTACAGACCGCACAGCACGTTGTGGCCACCGGGAGCCTGGCCGCCGGAGAGGATCACGCCTACCACCTGCTTCTTGTCCTGGGCGGTATTCTGACCCTTCTGAAAGGTGATCTCGTTCTTGCCGTAGGTGTTGGGGAACAGGGCCTGAATCTTTTCCTGGTCGGCAACGCTCTGGGTAGCGCTGCCGTTCTTTACACAAATCTCTGAGATACCGTTTCTGAGAATGCCGGGGAGCTTGGGGGCATACTGATATCTTGCCATCTGCAGAGGGGAACGGTTCATTTATAAAACACTCCTTACAGTAGTTTTGTCAGATGTGGAGCTTGTAATGATTTTGCACACACCTCAAAATTATAATCAATTTTATTTTAAAGGTAAAGAGTAATCTTCTGATCATTCTCTGTGAAAATTGTCCTTGTGCCAATGTGTTTTTTGTTGCTTTTTGTCGTAGGACAGGGCAAAATGGCAACAGTTGACTTTCTGGGGTTTGCAAAATATATTTCGCACCTAAAGTAAAACCGCCTGTAACAGCCGCTCACCCTCTCAGGGTTCGAGCCCCTTGGGGCAAGAAAGAGCAAAAGACCCGCCACCCAAATGGGTGACAGGTCTTTTGGCACGCCCGAAGCCGCGATGAAGTGAAATGTGCCGGTGGCACATTTCACCATTGCGGGTCCCTTCCCAAACAGACAAGCGGAACGCGAAGTCTGCTTGGCGTAGAACGCCGAGAGAAAAGCAAAAAAGATGGTCGGTGATAATACCAACCATCTCTTTTGGCACGCCCGAAGGGACGCAGCCGCTCACGCGTCTGCTGTCCTTGCGGCGTAGCCGCTGCGGACTTCGCGGCGCGGACATGCCACAGGCATGTCCTTGATCCGCCGCTCACCCTCTCAGGGTTCGAGCCCCTTGGGGCAAGAAAGAGCAAAAGACCCGCC
>JAZSJB010000119.1:0-3595 GCA_045534105.1 Lawsonibacter sp.
CGTGCAGTTGGCAGACCGCTACGTAATTCTAACAGGGCTTTTTATTCATCGCCATAGGCTCTTTTGAACCACTGGCCTAGCCAGTGGTTTTCGTTATACAAAAAAACGGCAGATGCCATTTGGCATCTGCCGTTTCAGGTATATGATCCTTACAGCATCTTCACGATGCGCTCCACAGCTTCCTTGGTAGCCTCAGCACCGCCGAAGGCGGTCAGTCGCACATAGCCCTCGCCGCTGGGTCCGAAGCCCGCGCCGGGGGTGCATGCCACGTTGGCCTTTTCCAGCAGCAGGTCAAAGAAGTCCCAGGAACCCATGTTATCAGGCGTCTTGAGCCAAATATAGGGAGCGTTCACACCGCCGGAGGCAGACAGGCCCGCCTTGCTCAGACCGTCCATGATCACCTTGGTGTTGGCGCGATAGTAGTCGATGACCTCCTGGGTCTGACGCTTTCCTTCGGGAGTGTAGATGGCAGCGGCACCGCGCTGGACTACATAGGGCACACCGTTGAACTTGGTGCACTGGCGGCGGTTCCACAGGGCATTTAGCTTGGCCCCGTCCCGCTCCAGGTCCTTAGGCACCACGGTGTAGGCACAGCGGTTGCCGGTAAATCCGGCAGTCTTGGAATAGGAGCGGAACTCGATGGCACAGGTGCGGGCCCCTTCGATCTCATAAATGGTGTGGGGCACATCCTCTTCGGTGATGAACGCCTTGTAGGCGGAGTCATAGAGGATGACTGAGCCGTTCTTGTTGGCGTAATCCACCCACTGCTTAAGCTGGTCACGAGTGGCCACGGCACCGGTGGGATTATTGGGGAAGCACAGATAGATAATATCCGCTTTCTCCTTGGGGATCTCGGGAGAGAAGCCGTTGGCCTCCACACAGGGCATGTAGACCAGCTTGTTCCAGCGGCCCAGCTCCTCCTGATAATCGCCGGCCCGGCCAGCCATGGCGTTGGTGTCTACATAGACGGGATAAACCGGGTCGCACACGGCCACCACGTTGTCCACGCCAAAGATATCACCGATGTTGCCGCAGTCGCTCTTGGCACCGTCGGACACAAAGATCTCATCTGGAGCAATGTCCACGCCCCGGGCCTTGTAGTCATGCTCGGCGATGGCATCGCGCAGGAAATCGTAACCCTGCTCCGGGCCGTAGCCCCGGAACGTCTCCGCCGCGCTCATCTCATCCACCGCCTTGTGCATGGCCTCAATGACGGCAGGAACCAGGGGGCGGGTCACATCCCCAATGGACAGCTTGATGATCTTTGCCTGGGGGTTCGCCGCGGAATAGGCGGAAATGCGGCGGGCAACCTCAGAAAAGAGGTAGCTGCCCGGCAGCTTGAGAAAATTCTGATTGACCTTGGTCATGGTTTCTTGCTCCTTTGTTGTTAGCCTGAGCAATATGATCCGAACCCGCTCTGCGGGGTGGCTTTTCTTGCCAGACTTCATTTCATTCTTTGCCGGGCACAAAGCCCGGCTGCATCATTCAATTTTGCCTGACACAAAAATACGCTCCCGCAGAGTCGAAGATTTCTGAGCACGTATAGGAGGACAGGGCAAGGCATCGGCTTGCAGATGGGCTTTGCGCCCATCAAAAGACGGTAACGAAGCAATGCCGATGTATACGTGTTCAGAAACGGGTCCGGATTATGTTGTTCAGGCTAAATATCAATAGACGGTCAGATACTTTTCCGTCTCCCAGGAGGATACGCGGATGCGGTACTCCTCCCACTCCTTGCGCTTGCCCTCGATGTAGTTTGTGGCAACGTGCTCACCAAGCACATCCAGGATCAGCTGATCCTTCTCCAGCTCCTTCAGAGCCTCGTCCAGACTGCCAGGCAGGCTGTCGATGTGGTGGGCGGCCCGAGTGGCCTCGTCCATCTCATAGATGTTCTCCACGATCTCAGGGGGCGGGGTCATCTTCTTCTCGATGCCGTCCAGACCAGCGGCCAGACAAACCGCAGCGGCCAGATAGGGATTGCAGGAAGGATCAGGACTGCGCAGCTCCAGCCGGGTGGACTTGCCCCGGGCGGCAGGAATGCGGATCAGGGCAGAACGGTTGGAGGCGGACCAGGCCTTGTAGCAGGGCGCCTCGTAACCGGGAACCAGCCGCTTGTAGGAGTTGACCAGCGGGTTGGTGATGGCGGTAAATCCCTTCACATGGGCCAGCAGGCCTGCGATGAACTGATAGGCCGTTTCGGACAGCTGCTTGTGCCCGTTGGGGTCATAGAACACATTATCGCCATTGCGGAACAGAGACATATTCATGTGCATTCCGTTGCCGGCCTCACCGAAGATAGGCTTGGGCATAAAGGTAGCGTGCAGCTTGTGCTTCTGAGCGATGGTCTTGGCCACCAGCTTGAAAGTCATCACATTGTCCGCACCTTTCAGCGCCTCGGCATACTTAAAGCCAATCTCGTGCTGACCGGCAGCCACCTCATGGTGGACGGCCTCGATTTCAAATCCCATCTGCTCCAGCACCAGACACATCTCACGCCGGGCAGGCTCGCCCCTGTCCAGAGGGCCAAGGTCGAAATAGCCCACCTCATCATTGGTATGGGTGGTGGGATTGCCCCGCTCATCTGTCTCGAACATGAAAAACTCCATCTCCGGACCGATGTTAAAGGTGTCAAAGCCCATGGCCTTTGCCCGGTCGATCACCCGGTGCAGCACACCACGGGGATCGCCCACAAAGGCACTCCCGTCAGGGTTATGTACATCACAGATCAGACGGGCCACCTTGCCGTATTCAGGCTGCCAGGGCAGCTCCACAAAGCTGTTCAGGTCGGGGTAAAGATACTGGTCCGACTCATTAATGCGCACGAACCCCTCGATAGAAGAGCCGTCAATGGCAATCTGATTGCTTACAGCCTTCTCGATCTGAGATGCCGTAATGACCACATTCTTCAGTTGTCCGAAGATATCCACAAACTGCATCCGAATAAAATCGATCTTTTCTTCCTTTACAATGCGGATGATATCTTCTTTGGTGTAACCCATGTAAAAAACCCCTTTCTGTTCCGCACTCCGGCGGTGGGCAACAACTTCCCTTATAAAAAATAAGTATACACGATGCAGCCCGCCTGTCAAGCAGTTTTACTGTGTCGCACGGCGAAAAATTCAAGAGCGTTCTTTTCCTTTTTCCCTGTTGCCTGCACACCAAAGTTGTGCTATAATCCGCATTTGGTGCGTAATTCGCGCCAATCATTGCAATCCGAAAGGAGAATGCGCATGGCCGTACATCACCGCGCGGGCTTGGCGAGCGGTGCCGTCCTGCATGGATGGCATGTACCCCGTCTGCATCTGAATCCGGAACCGTTGGAGCGGCTGCTCTGTTTTTTTCGCAAAAATGTAGTCATGACGGTGGCTCTGCTGGCGGCAGCCATTACCAGTCTTGCCGTCCCCGTGGACGCGCAGTACCTGGGCTATTTCGATTTTAAGACGCTTTCCTGCCTGTTCTGCGTGCTGGCTGTGGTGTGCGCCCTGAAGGATGTGCAGTTTTTCTATATTCTGGCAGGCAAGATCGTGCGCTGCTTTAAAAACGCCCGTCTGAGCGTGCTGGCTTTGGTCTACATCACCTTTATCGGTTCCATGCT
>JAZSJB010000070.1:0-5138 GCA_045534105.1 Lawsonibacter sp.
CGTCGCAAGTCTGAGGCATTTGAAGATTTAAAGACCCTGCAGGCCAAGATCCGGGAAGTGTGCCCGCATACATACTAAAAAAAATCCCTGCCGATTCATCGGCAGGGATTCTTTTTAGTATGTATGCGTGCACACTTCCCGGATCTTGGCCTGCAGGGTCTTTAAATCTTCAAATGCCTCAGGCTTGCGACGGGGGTCGCGCAGCAGAGCGGCGGGGTGGTAAATGGCCATAGTCCACACGCCGTTCTTTTCAAACCACTGACCATGTTCCTTGGTGATCTTGAAGTCCTCCTTAATCACCCGCATGGCAGAAATGCGCCCCAGACACACGATGATTTTGGGCTTAATGAGAGCCACCTGGTTGCGCAGATAGCCGATACAGGCATCCTGCTCCGTGTTCAGGGGGTCCCGGTTTTTGGGCGGACGGCACTTGACCATGTTGGCGATGTAGATGTTCTTTTTGCGGCTCAGGTCGATGATCTCCAGCATGTCGTCCAGCAGCTTGCCACCACGCCCCACGAACGGCTCGCCCTGCAGATCCTCATTTTCGCCTGGCCCCTCGCCGATGAACAGGACCTCCGCATCACGGGAGCCAACACCGAACACCACGTTGGTGCGCTCTTCGCACAGGGCGCATTTGCGGCAGGACAGGCACTGGGCCTCCAATTCATCCCAATTCAACATTGCCATAACAGATTCCTCCGGAATTTGACTTTTCTGCAATATAACGAAAAAGAGGACAGAACACAAATTATGATTTGCCGGGGTGTCTTTCATATGCAGCAGGACGGTGGTTTCCCTCCGCCCTGCTATATTACATTTTCTCGGGAGCGGAAACGCCCAGCAGGTTCAGGCAGTTTGCCAGCACGCTGCGCACGCTGTCAGCCAGCTTCAGTCGGGCGGACAACACCCCGCTCTCCTCACCCTTGATGCGGCAGGCATTGTAGAAACGGTGGAAGTCGCCTGCCAGAGAGACCAGATAGCGGTTGATGCGGCTGGGGTCGTAGCCCTTGGCTGCCAGATGGATCTCATCTGGGAGCAAGGATAGAGCCTTGATCAGCGCCCGCTCGGTAGGATCGGTCAGCACGGCAGCATCAATATCCCCCGCTCCCTTCACACCCTCACCCTCGGCGGCCAGATTAGCGATAAGGGAGCAGATACGGGCGTGGGCGTACTGGACATAGTACACCGGATTCTCGCTGTCCTGCCGCACGGCCAGGTCCAGATCGAAGTCCAGAGGCGTAGTGGAGGACCGGGAGTTGAAGAAGTACCTGGCCGCGTCCGCACTGATCTCATCCAGCAAATCGTGCCGGGCGATGGTCTTACCGGAGCGGTTGGACATACGCTCGGGCTTGCCGTCCTGCAGCAGATTCACAAGCTGCATGAGTACAATGACCAGTCGGTTGGAGCCATCCAGCCCCAGTCCGTCCAGTGCCGCCTGCAAACGGGCCACATGTCCGTGGTGATCCGCGCCCCAGATGTTGATGACCTTGTCAAAGCCGCGCTTTTCAAACTTGTTGCGGTGATAGGCAATGTCAGCGGCGAAGTAGGTGTAAAACCCATTGGCGCGGCGCAGCACATCGTCCTTCAGGTCCAGCTTGTCCACCTGCTCCTGGGTCTTGCCCTCCCGCAGGAACTTCGCCTTGAGCAGGGCAGTAGTGTCCAGCCACAGGGCACCGTCCTTTTCATAGGTCCAACCCTTGTCTGTGAGCAGCTGCACCGTTTCTTCCACATAGCCGGACTCATGCAGCTCAGACTCCATGAACCACAGGTCGTACTCAATACCGTAGCGACGCAGGTCAGCCTTCATCTTGGGGATGTTGACAGACAGGCCGTATTCCGCCAGCTTGTCCAGCCGCTCCTCCTCGTCAAGGTCCTTCCAGCTGTCCCCGTGCATCTCGTAGATGGCCTGGGCCAGCTCCCTGATGTCGTTGCCGTGGTAGCCTTCCTCGGGGAACTGGAAATTCTCCTCCCCCAAAATCAGCTGCATGTACCGGGCGTTGATGGACACGGCAAACTTGTGCACCTGATTGCCCGCATCATTCACATAAAATTCCTTCCAAGTGTCGCAGCCGTCCCGCTTGAGCACGTTGGCCAGGGTATCGCCCAGCACACCGCCACGGGCGTTGCCCATGTGCATGGGACCGGTGGGGTTGGCGGAGACGAACTCCACCATGACCTTTTCGCCCTTTCCTTCATCGGTGGATCCGTAGTCCGCTCCCTCATTTTCAATAGCGGCCAGCACATCACCGTACCACTTGGCACCAAGAGTAAAGTTCAGAAAACCGGGGCCGGCGATCTCTACCTTGTCAAAGTAGCTGCCCTCCAGCTCCAGATTGTCCACGATGATCTGTGCGATGGCCCGGGGAGCCATGTGTAAAGCCTTAGCCCCTGCCATAGCAAAGGAGGACGCATAGTCCCCGTGGGTAGTGTCCTTGGGAATCTCGATGGTGGCCTTTACCTCCGCGCCCCCGGGCAGAGCACCGGCGGCGGCAGCCTTTTCATAGGCCGCCTTTGTCAGGGCGGCCACCTGTTCCTTGGCCGACTGGATCATATTGCTCATTTCTGTCTCACACCTTCAAAAAGATAATTGTTTACTGTTTCAGAGGAAAGCCGTCTGCCCGCCTGACGTTGATCTGGAATACGTTGCGGCCCACAATGGCGTGGTCGATCTCGATGGCGTAATCGATCTCGATATCACCGCCACCCTCATCCAGCTCAGTGTACAAATGGCGGGTATTGACCCCCACCGCCATGGCCCCGTAGGGGGTATTGTACATGGCAAGATGCCGCCGTCCCTCCTGAAAGACCATCTGAGTATTTACCTGACCGGTGCGCATCATGGTCACCCGCTCTGGTTCCACCTGAATGGTGGTCAGGGTACCCTCCAGCCCGGTCAGCTCGCTCTCCTCATAGGACAGGGTGAGCATTCCGGCCTTCCGACCCAGACTGCCCCGGGTGACCAGTTCGATGGAGTCCTTACCCGTCTGTTCAAAATCCTGCATTCCCTTAATGGAAATGATGACTTCTTTTTCCATGATTTGATCCTCTTTCTGTCCTGCGCATACGCACAGGGCGGAGGTATTATATAATAGAACCGCCGTTGTGTAAAGGGAAACCTTTTTTATAATAGGATATTCCGCCCGGAAAAACAAGGTGGATTTTCCACATAGTTTCCCCCGGGGACATTTGACAAACCGCCGGGATATACTGTAATATATCCACACAGCATTGTTTGGGCAAGGAGGTGCGTCCCGTTGAAACTTGAACTGACTCAAAAACAGTTTCGCCGTCTGCTGGACATGGTCTACATCGGCAACTGGATCCTGAATTCCACCCGGGGCGAGGAACGCTTCGCCGATTATGACGAGGTGGAGTCCCTGCTCTTTGCCCGGGCCGCTCTGGAGGGCATGCCCTCTCTGGCCGAGCTGTATGAGGGAGAGATCATCCCATCCCGCGCCTTTGCCGAAGGCGGCATCCACGAGGCCATCATGGAATATGAGAACAATGTCTTCTTCGACATTCTGGCCGAGGATCTGGCCCGCCGTGATATGAATGATGCCCCCATCGACGAAAGCAACTACGCAGAACTGACCAGCCGCATCGACGCGTACATAAACGAATTTGAACAGCACGGCACGGATAACATTTTGGTGGAGATCGACGACAAATAAGACAACAGGAGCCTGAGGCAAATACCTCAGGCTCCCTTTTTTGTCCAAAAACAGCAATGACAACACATATCCGTCTTTTATTCTTTTTCGGATCATAATCCGCACATTTTGTAGATATCCTCAATGCATGACGCCTTATGCCTCATATACCTCTCAATACTGTACGGAAACAGGCTTGCCGCTTCTTCCTTCACTCTGCTGTATTCCGCAACTGCGTCCGGATGTGTGCGCAGGTAATTTCTGAATGTGATGTGGCGGTGCAATTCCTCGCAGTCCTGGACGCATACATACAGGTGGTGCGTTTTCAAATGCGGTTTATCGGAATATTTAAAGGCCTCTCTGCCTACTATCCCTAAATCCCCCTCATGGATATACCCGATGGATGACAAGGCGGATATCACCTGCCGTAAAACAGCCCCGTCTTTGATCACAACATCAATATCGATGATCGGCTTTGCAGACAGCCCCTCAACAGAAGTGCTACCAATATGTTCCACAGAAATGATCATGCCACCGACAGCCGCGACGATTTCTTTCTCAATTTGTTTGAAATCATCTTTCCATTGCGGGTCGTATCTTTCAACTACAATGTGCCGTGTGTGCATTATATGGCATTCTCCTTATTCTGCTTTGCGGTGTTAATGGACGATATCAGCATCCTGCGAATAGCTCCGCAGTCGTGCAGTATCCGTTTTGCCGTATCATCCGAAAGGATATCTGCCCGCTGCGCAATGGTAACCCAATATTCGGTTTCATAGCATTCTTTAAGCGATATTTGCAATTTTGCAATAAAATCCGCCCTGCTATGCGCGTATTTTGCCTCCCGTATATTCGCGCCGATGGATGTGCCGCTTCTTTCAAGCTGGTTGGAAAGAGAGTAATGTCCTTTTATGCCCTCTGTCAGCTTTAAAATCGCAACCGCAAATTCCGTGGACATATCTGCTAGCTTATTTTCTGCCATCGCAATCACCTCTTCGGCTTACTATATCAAAAGATGAAATCGCGCCTGCGCGATGAAATCCGAGCAAGCTCGGATGAAATCTGCTGCGCAGATGAAATCAAATCCACCCGCCCGCCGTCGAGGCGGATTTCATCCCCGGGGGGTTTTTCATCATCAACGATGATTTCACCCACCCACAAGGGTGGATTTAACTGAAAAGGCCCCACATTTGTTTGCACAAATGTGGGGCCTTTTCTGGTGCGGCTGACGGGAGTCGAACCCGTACGCCCATCCGGACACAAGCACCTCAAGCTTGCCAGTCTACCAATTCCAGCACAGCCGCAAATCAGCACCAAACTGCATTGTATTATACCCGCTCGGTGCCGACTTGTCAATCTTTTTTTACTTGCTTCGCTTCAAAACTTCCAGAACCAGTTCCCACACCCGCTGGGTGGAGGAAATGGACAGCTTTTCATCCACGGAATGGACCGCCTGGAGGTCGGGACCGATGGAGATACAGTCCA
>JAZSJB010000103.1:0-2254 GCA_045534105.1 Lawsonibacter sp.
GTCGGCATAGCCTTCTGTGCTGTGCGTATGCAGGATCAGAACGGAAGGACTGTCAGCAGACAAATTACGATTCAGGGGCCGCAGCAATAATTCCTGAATATCCACATCGTAGCCGCTGGTATTACGCAACTCGATCAAGCCGGCACCGGCCGGGGAAAAAACGGCAGCTGGGAGAGAAACGGGCGGAGCGGTGGCGGCTTCCCCTGAGGGTGCTTCTGTTGACAACTCTGCCGAGAAAGCAGCATGCAGAGGCACGAGCCTGCCGGTTTGCAGAAAGATCAGCGCCTGGGACAGACGTGACCCTATTTTATCCGTAGCTGTTGCGGGGATCCCACTGAGTAATTTCAGTATGATTGCACCGATCAAAACGGCAACACCTACGCGAAAGGCTTTCTTTTCTAAGCTCATATAGCCTCCTGTGAGATGGAAGAAGGCTGCGTTTTTACGCAGCCTTCTCTTTCTTCTTTATTCGGTTTTTTTCCATTTGGGGCGATTTTTCAGCTCTACACGCAGATTTTTGAAAAAAGCGCTGAGCAGCTCACGGCTTTCGTCCTCCCGAACGCCTTTTTCTACCTGCGGATGATGGTTAAAATCCATACTGAACAGATCACAGACAGAGCCGCAGGCACCGCATTTGGCATCGGATGCGCCAAAGACGACCCGGGGGATCCGGGCGTTAACAATGGCGCCGGCGCACATGGGGCAAGGCTCCAGCGTTACATATAACGTGCAGTCCCACAAGCGCCAGCCGCCCAGATTTTTACAAGCCTGTCCAATGGCTTCGATCTCCGCGTGACCCAGAGCGGTCTTCCCTGTCTCCCGGCGGTTTCTGCCCCGGCCTACAATTTCGTCACCTCGGACAATCACGCAGCCAACAGGCACTTCGCCCTCGGCAGCGGCTTCCTTGGCCAGCGCCAGCGCTGCGTCCATATAATAGAAATCGTCCACAGATCCCACCTCCTTTTTCGTTATCATACCCTAAGCGGGGTCTGTGCGTCAAGCATAACACACATGGAACGCAAAAATCCGTGAAGAGTGCAGAACGGTAAATGTAAACTTTCTTTATCTTCAGATGGAATTTCTTGCACACAGAAAAAAAGAATGATATAATAAAACAAATATCGTCTTTTTCGAGGGAAATGGCATGAAAACATTATTGCATATCTGCTGCGCGCCCTGTGCTAACCAATGCATCGAGGTGTTGCGCGGTGACAAAATAGAAGTAACCGGTTTTTGGTACAATCCCAATATCCATCCTTTTACAGAGTACCGCTCCCGGCGTAACTGCCTGCGGGAGTATGCCCAGGCCATCGACCTGCCCCTGATCGAGCAGAATGACTACGCCCTGCGCCCCTTTGTCCGGGCGGTGGCGGAAGACATTGGCAACCGGTGTGTCAAATGCTATGAAATGCGGTTCTTTGAAACCGCCCGGCAGGCCAAAGAGGGTGGCTTTGACAGCTTTACCTCCAGCTTGTTCGTCAGTCCTTATCAGAACCATGAGCTGATGCGTGATACCGCGGAGCGGGCCGCGGCGGAACACGGTGGGGAATTTTTGTACCGGGATTTTCGTCCCTACTTCAAAGCCGGACAGGAAAAGGCCCGGGAGCTGGGCTTTTACATGCAGAAGTATTGTGGCTGCGTCTTTTCCGAGGAAGAACGTTATCTGAAAAAGTCAAAGATCATTCCCTGAGGAGTTGCTATGGAATTACAATTTGTTGCGCCCTGTCTGTTTGGCTTGGAAGGCATTGCAGGCGATGAGCTGAGAAGACTGAATATGGAAAATGTCCGGGTGGAGGACCGCAGGGTCCTGTTTACCGGTGACGAAACGGCGCTAGCAAGAGCCAATATCTGCCTGCGTACCGGTGAGCGGATCATGGTGGTGCTGGCACAGTTTACCGCCAAGAGCTTCGAAGAGCTGTTCCAGGGGGTGTATCACACCAATCTGGAGGATTTTATCCCCAAGGACGGTCAGTTCCCAGTAAAGGGCCACTGCCTGAACAGCCAGCTCATGAGCGTACCGGACTGTCAGGCCATCATTAAAAAAGCAGCCTCCAGACGGCTGGGTGAAAAATACGGCATGGCATGGCTACCGGAGACCGGTATCAAGTTCCAACTGCATTTTACCATTTTGAACGATCAGGTGCTGCTGTGTCTGGATACCTCCGGCCCCGGCCTGCACAAGCGCGGCTACCGCGCCATCGGCAACGATGCGCCGCTCCATGAAACGCTGGCTGCCGGCATGATCCAGCTGACC
>JAZSJB010000099.1:0-6073 GCA_045534105.1 Lawsonibacter sp.
GGCATCTTGGTGCAGCGCTCAAACATTTCCTTCAGACGGTTGATGTTGCTGATGTCCACTTCGGGGTCCACGCCCTGAGTATACATGTTGCCGGCCAGTGTGACGATATCCACGTTGCCGGTGCGCTCGCCGTTGCCGAAGAGGGTGGCTTCCACGCGCTCGGCGCCGGCCAGCAGGCCCATCTCGGCGGTGGCCACGCCGCAGCCGCGGTCATTGTGGGGGTGCAGGGAGATGATGGCGCAGTCGCGGCTGGGCAGCTTGCGGCAGAAGTACTCCAGCATGTCGGCAAACTGGTTGGGCATACAGTTTTCCACGGTGGTGGGGAGGTTCAGGATGATCTTGTTTTCGGGGGTGGCGTGGAGATGCTCCACCACGGCCTGACAGATCTCAACGGCGTAGTCCATCTCGGTGCCCATGAAGGACTCGGGAGAGTACTCGAAGCGCAGATTCATGCCCTCCTCGATGAGCGGCTGGGACATGGTATAGATCAGGTCGGCAGCATCGGTCGCGATCTTGGTGATGCCGTCGGTGTCCATGTGAAAGACCACCTTGCGCTGAAGGGTTGAGGTGGAATTGTAGAAATGGAGAATGACGTTTTTGGCTCCCTTAATGGCCTCAAAGGTCTTTTTGATCAGGTGTTCACGGGCCTGCACCAGCACCTGAATGGTCACATCATCGGGAATATGCCCGCCTTCGATCAGCTCACGGCAGATCTCATACTCCGTCTCACTGGCAGAGGGAAAACCGATCTCGATCTCCTTGATTCCGATGTCCACCAGAGTGTGGAAATACTCCAGTTTCTCCTTCAGATTCATAGGGTCCACCAGGGCCTGATTGCCGTCACGCAGGTCCACAGAGCACCACACCGGAGCCTTTCCGATAACCTTGTCAGGCCAGGTACGACCGATGATTTTCTGTGGTGTAAATGGAATATACTTTTCAAATCCAGGTCTCATAATGTTCCTCCTCAGGATCGATCAAGAGCAATAAAAAAAGCCCTTGACCTTAAAAAATAAGGTCAGGGGCGTGATATACACGCGGTACCACCCTGCTTCGACTGTCCGTTTCCGAAACAGTCCTCATAAGCCTCTAACAAGGCCGCGGCCGGTAACGGGGCCAGACGTTCCGCTCTACTGCATACGGTTCGGGCGGACAGCTCAGGGACCAGTTATGCACAGGTGGCCACACGCCGGCTTGCACCAACCGCCGGCTCTCTGCAGAGGGAAGCACCTGTCTTTATTCCCATCAACGCCTTTTGATATTGAGGGTATTTTAACGCATTAAAGTGTCTTTGTCAACAACTAAAACAAAAAAATTGCGCATAACCTGTTTTTGAGAGGGGCGAAGGAACATGGAATGTCAGAGCTTTCAACTGCGCGGCGGCGGGCGGCTGACCGTTCAGGCGGATGGGCCGCTGGTATGTATGGAGGTACACAAAGACAATGACGCCCGCGGGCTTTACAAGGCATGGATATGCGGACAGGGCGGAAAAATGCTTCTGGGCACACTATGTCCTGACGAGCATGGTCTGAAACTTGTGCGCAGGATCTCCCGAAGGCAGCTGGAACGCTCGGGGTGCTGGCCGGTCACCGGAGGAGAATGCGTGCTGTCCTTTTCCTTCGCCGAAAAAAGAACCGCACTGTGGCGGAGAGAGGAGCATCCGGAACGCCTGCTCAAAGATGTGGTGCTGCGGCAGGAACTACAGGGCAAACATCTGCTCCTGCTGCAGCAGGAGCAGTACTTCTGCCTGGCCGCCCCGTTTGACAGCACACGCCCCTTCCCTGTCACATCACTGTTTTGCCTGGCTAAAATCGGCCGTCTGGACGGAAGATATCATGTCCTGTTCCGGTTTGACCGGGACGGAAATCCGCTTGTGCCGCATAACACAGGCGCATCCGGGGAAAATAGTGGTATATCTTGAACAAAGGAGGAAGCGTTATGCCCGTACTCACAAGCAAGGAACTCATGGCCCTGACCGATCAGATGGATTTCGAAAAGGTGCTGCACTGCAAATATCTGGCCGCGGCACAGGAGACAGAAGATGAACAGTTGAAGACCTGCTTCAGCAATCTGGCCGACCAGCACAAGCACAACTACGGCACCCTGCTGGACTATCTGCACTAATAGGAGGATATAATATGAACGATCAGGAGAGAATGGCCGACTTTCTCAGCAGCGAGAAAAAAATGGCATCCAATTATGACAGCTTTGCTTCCGAGTGTGTGAATATTCCCCTGCGCGACCAGTTCATCAAGCTATTCACTCAGAGCCACCACACCCAGACCGAGCTGTTCCAAACCGCGAAAGCCAGGGGCTGGTATAACCCGGAGCAGGCTCCTGACAACAAGATCAGCCAGGCTTTTCAGAAGTATACCAATCAGCAGCCCAAGTGAACGTTACCAATCCGCAAAATGTCTGGTAAATCTCGCTTATAAAAAAGTCATGGAGAATTGCGGCGCCGCAATTCTCCATGGCTTTTTTATTCGTAACAGCGGTGTTTATCTCAGTTTATCCATGCCGATCTTCATGCGGCGGACGACCTCTTCCCTGCCCAGGATGTGGCACAGCTCCACCGCGCCGCCGGGGGTGACCGCCTTGCCGGCGATAGCGATGCGCAGGGGCCACATGAGGGTGGCGTTCTTGACCTCCAGTTTTTCCGCCAGAGCGATGAGCGCATCGTGGATACTCTCCTGCTCCCACTTATCCAGCCCCTCCAGCACAGGTAGGGTCTGTTCCAGCATATTCAGAGAAACCTCGTCGTTGGTCTTGGACTTCTTGTTGGTAAACAGCTCCTTGTCATACTCGGGCAACTCATCGAAGAAGTCCACCTTTTCAGGGATCTCGGTGAGCTTTTCGCACCGGGCCTGGAGCAGAGCGGCGATCTGGGCCGCGTCAAATCGTGCCCCCTTCACTCCCTGACGGATATAGGACTCGGCCACCCTGGCAAAGCCAGCAGGCTCCATGGAGCGCAGGTAGGTGGCGTTGAAGTGGGTAAGCTTTTCGATGTCGAAAATGGCGGGAGACTTGGAGATGCCGGCAATGTCAAAGGCCTTGGCCAGCTCGTCCATGGTGAAGATCTCCTGCTCGGCCAGTTCTCCTCTGGGCGACCAGCCCAGCAGAGCCACATAGTTCAGGATGGCGGGGGTGATGTAACCCAGTGCCTTCAGGTCCTCGTAGGAGGGATCACCGTGGCGCTTGGACATCTTGTTCTGGGCGTCACGCATGACGGGCGAGCAGTGGACATAGGTGGGGATATCCCAGCCAAACCCCTCATACAGCAGGTTATACTTGGGGGCGGAGGACAGATACTCACTGCCGCGCACCACATGGGTAATGCCCATGAGATGGTCGTCGATGACATTGGCGAAGTTATAGGTGGGCAGGCCGTCCCGCTTGATGAGCACCTGATCGTCCAGTTCCTTGTTTTCCACGGTGATGTCACCGAAGGAAATGTCATGGAATGTAGTAGAGCCCTCATGAGGGATGCGCTGACGGATGACGTAAGGCTTCCCGGCAGCCAGATTGGCGGCCACCTCCTCCGCACTCATGTCGCGACAGGGATCGTCACCCCGGTTAAAGTCGCCGGAGTCCTCTTCACTCTCGGTCTTTTCGCAGAAGCAGTAGTAGGCCCCGCCCTTTTCCACCAACAGCTCGGCGTACTTTTTATAAAGGGGGCGGCGCTCCGTCTGAATATAGGGACCCACAGGACCACCCACGTCGGGACCCTCGTCGTGGGTCAGGCCGCACTCGGCCATGGTGCGGTAGATCACTTCCGTTGCGCCCTCTACCAGGCGGCCCTGGTCGGTATCTTCAATGCGCAGGATAAAGGTACCCCCCGCATTGCGGGCGATAAGCCAGGTGTACAGAGCAGTGCGCAGATTACCCACGTGCATATAGCCCGTGGGGCTGGGAGCGAAGCGGGTACGCACCTTTCCCTTGGGGATGCGTGCCTCCATCTCCTCAAAAAGCTTCATATCAAGTGCCATAAACAGGACCTCCATGGCGGCAGATGCCGCTATAATTTACTGAATGGTATTATACCGATTTTTTCCGCAGTTGACAAGTCTATTCCAGGTTCTTCCTTTCATTGTTGATTTGTTCATATTTATTGGTTATTATAGTATCATCACAACCAACGCAAAGGAGGTATTTCCCATGAAAAAATTCCGACTTCCCAGGGGCCGACTGGGCCGCACCCTGCTCAGTCTGGCCATTACGGCACTGGTGGGCTTTGTCAGCTTTTACGTCACCCTGCCTGCCCTGAACTTCCACGACAAGCAGTTTTACAGCTATCTGGGCCTGTTGTGCGTGGTGTATGTGGTGTGCATTTTCCTGCTGTCCGGCGGTATGCACTCCCAGGCGCAGATGACGGGCAAGGAAAAACTGCTGGACTGGCTGCGCTTTATTAAAAGCCGCTGTCTGCCCGTGGGCATCGCCTTTGTGTTGGTGGTGCTGGTGGCTTTGGTGGGCGAGGTGTTGTCCATGCCCATCTTCCGCGCCGCCGCCTACCGGGATCTGCTGACGGTGGAAAACGGCGATTTCGCCACCGATGTAACTCAGATCTCCTTTGACAAGATCCCCACACTGGACCGCCAGTCCGCCCAGTATCTGGGCGACCGCCAGATGGGCACCCTCAGCGACATGGTCAGCCAGTTTGAGTATTCCGACGACTCCACTCAGATCAATTACAAGGATCGTCCGGTTCGTGTGGCTCCCATCGATTATGCCGATCTGGTCAAGTGGCTTACCAACCGAAGCCGTGGTCTGCCCGCCTATGTGGTGGTGGACATGGTCACTCAGGAGGCCACCGTGGTGCGGCTGGAGGAGGGCATGAAATACTCCTTCTCCGAGCCGCTGAACCGGAACATCCTGCGTCATCTGCGCTTCCAATACCCCACTATGATGTTCTCCACCCCGGAGTTTGAGATCGATGAAAGCGGCCATCCCTGGTGGATCGCCCCCCGTGTGGTCAAGACCATCGGCCTGTTCGGCGGCACGGATATCAAGGGTGCTGTGCTGGTGGATGCGGTGACCGGCGAAAGCGAATACATGGAGGAAGTCCCCACCTGGGTGGACACCCTCTATGTCCCCGATCTCATCATGGAACAGTACGATTACCACGGCACTTATGTCCACGGCTTCATCAACTCTGTTCTGGGCCAGCGGGATGTGACCCTGACCACCGACGGCTACAACTATATCGCCATGAATGATGACGTGTATGTGTACACCGGCGTTACCTCCGCCAATGCTGACCAATCCAACCTGGGCTTTTTGCTGTGCAATATGCGCACCAAGGAAACCCGGTACTATGTGGCTCCCGGCGCGACAGAATATGCCGCTGAGCGTTCTGCCGAGGGCGTGGTGCAGGATCTGGGCTACGAGGCCACCTTCCCCCTGCTGCTCAACGTAGCGGGTGAACCCACCTACTTCATCCCCCTCAAGGACCAGACCCAACTGGTGAAGATGTACGCCATGGTCAACGTGGCCCAGTATCAGATCGTAGCCACCGGCACTACCGTGTCCGCCTGTGAGCGCAGCTATATCCAGATGCTGGCTGATAAGGGCATCACCCAGCAGGAAGAATTGCCCCAAACTCAGGTCACCGGCACCGTGGCTGAGATCCGCACCGCTGTGCTGGAGGGCAACTCCTATTACTTCCTGCGTCTGGAGGGCGCGGACGTGTTCTACTCCATCTCCGCGGTCCAGAACCGGGAGGTAGTCACAGTAAATGTGGGCGATACCGTCACCATTGATCACGAGGTGCCCGCCGAGGACATGACCGGCTCCATTCTGGACGGCTATACCCTGACCGTCCGACCCAAGCCGATCGAATCGCTCCCCATCTCTCCCCTGCAGGAGTCCTACGATCTCCTGCCCGGTCAGCCGGTGATGTCCGGCACTGGGTTGCCCATGACCCTCTCCTGACCTTATAGTCAAAACCCCCGGCTAAGCCGGGGGCTTGAGTAAGCCCTATAAGGGCTTATTACCGGCAAGCGTCTCAAGACGCACTGAAAATTCTTTCTCTTGCATCAGATGCCCTGCTGCCCGTAAACGGGCACTGCCTACCAAA
>JAZSJB010000011.1:0-8090 GCA_045534105.1 Lawsonibacter sp.
ACAGAACGACATGGCTACGATCCGACTTTAATGACAATTACCCGGTTATTATAACAAAAAATGCAGCATGGCGCAACAATAATACCGCGGTTTGCCGACAAGTCCCTGAAAAGCCGCTTACCCTCTCGGGGTTCGAGTCTCTTAGGGGAGGGGAATACAAAACAGCCGTGACCCAAAGGGGAAACGGCTGTGTAGGAACGACCGAAGGGACTCGAACCCCCAACTTTCAATACCGGAATCTGACGCTCTATCCATTGAACTACGGACGCAAAGGGGCGCTTTTA
The DNA here is from genome assembly GCA_045534105.1 of Lawsonibacter sp. Classification (GTDB taxonomy): domain Bacteria; phylum Bacillota; class Clostridia; order Oscillospirales; family Oscillospiraceae; genus Lawsonibacter. The sequence goes on from JAZSJB010000011.1 coordinate 285, forward strand.
AACGCCACACTATTATAGCAGGGGCAATGAAAAATGTAAAGAGGAAAAATGGCGACATTTAAAGAGAAAAATCTTCATCCTTTAGTGTGGAGAACTCCACCTTGGCCGGACGGGGAGGCGTGCGGCGCAGGGGATCGTACTGGAATGCGCGGCAGTGGGAGGCAGCAGACATGACCCCTTTTTTGGGGCAGGCGACCTGATCTTCGGTCAATGTGCGTCCGCGGGTGCAGTAAGCACAGCGAGGCTCAATTTTATTCTGAAACAGCCGGGACATGGAGATCCCTCCTTGCGGAATAAGATGACCATATTATAACGCATATCTCCGGCGTTTTCCACCACTTTTTTTGCGGCGTATGGCATAGAGGGTCAGGGCCAGGAAGCAAAGCCAAAGAAGCCATGCGGCCACAGCGGAGGCGGACAGGATGCTGCCTGCGTCCAAAGCGGTCAGATGGTCCACCTGCTGTGTAAGATATCCGGACACGGTTTGCGACAGGGGGAATAATCGGGTCAGGGCCGCGGTGAACAGTGCGGACAGAATGCCGTGAAGCGCCTTTCCGGTCAGATAGGTGCCGGGAGACAGCCCGCTGTCCCCCAGAAAAGAAAGAACCTGACAATGAACGGACAGACCGGCCCACCCTAGCATGAAGGCGGCCATGGAAACCTGCCCGGTCAGAGAACCTTCTCCGGACAGGGAGGTGACCCCTGAGGATATTTCCAGAAATCCGGTGAGCAGCTGATGGGCCAGAGTCTGGTCAAAGCCGGCCGGGGCCAACAGGAGGGCAAGCGCATCGGCGGCGGCGCCCATGACTCCGCACAGAAATAAAAGACGGATGACCACAGAAAAAAACACCACAAAGGCGCAGATGTTGAGAGCGGAGGCGAAGGAGTTTTTGATGCTGGTGGTAAGGGCGGTATAGAAGCGTGCGGTCTGGAAATGGGGCTTGCTCCGGCATCTGGCAGACGATGAGTCGTCTCCGCCGTAGAAGCGAAAGAGCAGGCCAACGCACAGGCTGGCCGTCATGTGTGCCAGATAGAGCAGCAACCCGACGGCTCCGCTGCCGAATACCCCGGCGCCGACCACGCCAAAAATAAAGGCGGGGCCGGAGTTGTTGCAGAAGGCCAGCAGGCGCTGCGTCTCTTCTCTGGAGCACAGTCCTTTTTCGTACAGTGAGATGGCGGTTTGCGCACCCACCGGATAGCCGCCCACCAGGCCCAGTACAAGGGCGGAGGCACCGGGGCCACTGACCCGGAACAGCGGCCACATCAATGCCTCCAGAGCCTGCCCCAGATACCGGGCCATGCCCAGCTCCACCACAAGTGAGGACAGAACAAAAAAGGGGAAGAGAGAGGGGACGATCACATTGGCGCACAGCTGCAGGCCCTGACGGCCGGCATCCATGCTTTGGGTGGGGTAGAGTACCAGTGCTGTTCCGGCACACAGCAGGGCACAGCCAAGAAGCGCGTCACGATATTTTGTTCGGGTCAATATATGCAGCATGTGTCCACCTCCGCTCATAGCAGGTATGAAAGTATATGCGCCGGGCCAGCATTTTAGGCGGAGTACGGTTGGATAGAGACAGAAAAGCCCGGATGCCAGACTCAAGGCATCCGGGCGATGATTGGGTTGCATTCAGCGGCGGCGACCGGTATAATTGCGGCGACGGCCGGAATAGCGGGAGCCATAACGGGAGCGGGGACGCAGCACAGTCTTGCGCAGGATCAGTAGGGCGAGTGCCAGGATCAGCACGCAGGCGACCAGCTTGACACCGGTATGCTGGAAGAAGGTTTGGATCTGGTCCAGTCGGTAGAGCAACTGGGAGCGTTCAGCCGCGCTTACAGCTACCAGGTCTACCTGGCCCAACTCCTGTCCCTGATAGGTCAGTGTGAGCTTGCCCAGTGGCTGTCCGGCTGCTACGGGGGCCTGAACCGTTTCGGCGTCCAGAGTGATCTCCTGCTTGATTTCCTCCAACTTCAGGTCCCGGGGCAGGGTGCGTTCCAGTTGGTTGGCGGGACGGACCAGAACATGGTCTGTTTCGGAAAGGGTGACTTCCACCTGGGCCAGGGGGGTGTCGGTATCCACGATTTGACGGCGCTGGAAATTGGAGAAGCCCCACCGGAACAGCTCTCGGCTTTCGGTAAACTGGCGGCGGTCACTGCCTCCTCCCACCAGTTCCACCAGAGGAGCGTTGAGCACCACGCTGATGAGGTAATCCTCTCCATCCTGAGCGGCGGACAGCAGGCAGTAGCCGCCCTCGTCCGTGGTGCCGGTCTTGATTCCGATGGCCTTGTCGTAGAGGTAGCTCTCCCGGTAGTACCAGGTGACCAGCAGGGCGTTGGTGCTGTAGAACAGCCGAGCCTTGTGCATGTTGGTGGCGGGGATCTCATAGCTGCGGGTGGACACGATGGTACGGAAGGTGTCGTTTTCCATGGCGGCACGGGCGATGAGATAGATATCGTGGGCGGTGGTGTAGTGGTTGTCATCGTGCAGACCGTGGGGGTTGGCAAAGTGCGTATCCTTGCAGCCCAGCGCCTGCGCCCGCTGATTCATGCGAGCAACAAAGGCGGAAACAGAGCCGTCCACCGTTTCGGCCAGAATATTGGAGGCCTCGTTTGCGGAGGCCACAGCAGACAGTACAGCAGATCCCGCAGGGACATCTGCTCCCCGGAGCGAATGTCCTGGGTGGAACCGTTGGCGGTCAGGCCGGCGGAGAAGGTGGAGCTGGCGGTGATCACCTGGTCCAGGGACAGACGTCCGGCGTCTACCTCTTCCAGCACAAGCAGAGCGGTCATAACCTTGGTCAGACTGGCGGGATACATTTTCTGGTTGGCGTTCTTTTCGTAGAGAACCTCGTCGTTGGCCGCGTCCATAAGCAGGGCGGCACTGGCCATGACATCAGGCGGCTGAGCGGCGTGGGCCGCGGGAGAGAGGACACCGGCCATCAGCAGCAGGGTCAGCAGGAGAGACAGAAAACGATATTTTTTCATGGAACATCCCTCGCAGTCACATTAAAGTACAAAGGATGGAGACAATACCCCACCTTAAATGTTATGTAATCTATATCATTATATCAGAAGTATTTTGACCGCGCAATGGGGAAATATAGACGTAAAGCTACGCAGACGAAACACGGGAAAAATCACCATAAAATATATAGTAAATCTACGCAGACCAGTGGTGATGAAAGTGCAATTGAATGAAGCGGTCAGAGACAGGATATTGGAACTGCTGCAAGAGCGCAGCATGACCCAGTATCAGCTTTTTAAGCGGACAGGTGTGCCCAGAGCTACGATCAGTGGCATCATAAACTGTCTCCATCCCTCGGTTAAACTGCGTATTATTCACGAAATATGTCAGGGCTTTGGCATCGGCATAGCGGAATTTTTTGATTCCCCGCTGTTTGACGAAGATAATCTGGAACCGTAAAGAACTCCGGTGCTGCTGATAAGCGCATCGGAGTTTGCTGTTGCTGAAGGTGGGGAAGAAGCTTGAAAGAATATTCCAAATTTGAACAGGTCGTGCTGGCACTGACCGCGGCGGCTCTGCTGCTGATGGGCGGCGTATATGCTGCGGGACAATTTTCTCCGGCTGAGGTGTGGCGGGTGGATGTGGAGCGAACTGACAGCCCGGCGACATCCGTGCCGATTGAGAAGGATGAGCGGCCCGACAGCCTGCTTGAGGGGGAGATCATGGACCTGAACAAGGCCGACGAGGCGGATTTGGGACGCTTGCCCGGCGTGGGAGAAAAAAGGGCACGGTCCATTGTGGAATACCGGCAAGAGCACGGCCCCTTTAAAACCGTGGATGATTTGATAAGAGTGGATGGCATTGGCCCGGGGATTCTGGAGCGGCTGCGTCCTTATGTGACGGTGGAATAAGGAGAGTCGATGGGCGAAAGTTGCTCTTGACGCCCTGCACTGCGATAGAGCTTAACATTTTGCTCTTGTTAACAGCGTGTTTTTTCGGTATAATTAAAGCAGAAAACTGTGGCCGATGGGCCGGAAAAGAAGGGAGAAAACGACTATGGAGGAACAGGAGATCCTGGTGCTCAGCGACGATATGGGCAGCGAAGCGGAATTTGAGGTGCTTGATCTGATCGACTATGAGGACAAGCAGTATGTGGTTCTGCTTCCCATGGATGAAAATGACACCGGTATCGTCATTTTGGAGATGACCGTGATCGACGATGAGAATGCCGATTATCTGGACGTGGAGGACGAGGACATCCTCAACGCCGTGTTCGACATCTTCAAGGAAGAGCACGCGGACGAGTTTGATTTCGCGGACTGAAAGAACGTGCATAGCGCGGCGGGGTATGTGCACCCCGCCGCGTTTTTTGCAAGAAATTGAAAAAAGATTCCAAGAAAACGAAAGTAATACCCGGGGGCATATGCTATAATCACAGCATCGTAATACATGTTTGCGTAAAAATGGGAGGGGTATTATGCTGAAAATCAATAAAATGCGGGCAGATAATGTCATTGACTTTGCCGCAGAGGAACTGAAAAAATATCTGTGGATGATGATGCCGCAGTCTGGCAATATACCCATCGCTCTTGAACCTGATGCAGAGGCCGGGTTCCGGCTGGGCCTGCTGGAGGACTTTGGCCTTGAAAACGAGGCAAAGGATCCGGTGTGGGATGATGTGGTCCATATCGACACCACCCAGGAGGGCGGCATTCTGGCCGGCTCCAATCCCCGCAGTGTGCTGTTTGCGGTGTACCGTTTTCTGAAGCTGAACGGCTGCCGCTGGCTGTTCCCCGGGGTGGACGGTGAGTTTGTTCCCACGCGGAATATCACCCCTCAGAAGTATCATAAGCTGGCCGACCACTGCGTCCGCGGTTTCACCGTGGAGGGGACGCCCAGCGTAAACCATGTGCTGGACTACATCGACTACCACGCCAAGCGGGAAATGAACCTGTTCGTGCCCAGCGATGTGAAAGTGTACATGCGCCGCTACTATGAGCATCAAAATAACACCATGAACCGGCGTGAGGAGCCGCTGCCCACCGAGCAATATGAGCAGTGGCTGCACCTGTTTGAGGCGGAGGCCATGAAGCGCGGCCTGCTGCTCAAAGTAGAAGGTCATGGAAAGATTCCTTCTGCGATCGGACTGGATCCCAGCGCCCGGGAGGAGTACCGGCGTGGTGAGAAGCCCATCCCCGAAGAGGCCAGACAGTACTTTGCCCTTATCAAGGGAGAGCGCAAGCTGGGGCCGAACAATGATATCTTCAACACCAACCTGTGCTTCTCCAATCCGGAGGCCCGCCGTCTTTACGTAAAGACCACTGCGGACCGGTTGGAGCATAGACCTTACATATGTATGGGCGGAGTCGGCTTTGCCGACGCCCACCACAACCACTGTGAGTGTGAACAGTGCAGCAAGTTGCACCCCGCCGACTTCCAGATCATGATCGCCAACGAGCTGGATGAGGAGCTGACACGCCGTGGTCTCAAGACCAAGATCGCCATCAGCACCTATGTTGATCTGATGTTCCCGGCCGCCCGGGAGAGGATCAAAAATCCTGATCGGTTCTTTATCCAGTTCACCCCCATCACCCGGTCCTACACCAGCAGCATCACGGAGGACAGCGAGATCCCCGAGCCGCTGCAGTACAAGGCGCGCAACGTGTGGGATTTCCCCAAGCGCATTGAAGAGTGCGTTGCCCTCCTGAAGGCCAGACGGGAACAGGTCAACGGGCCCTGTTACGCCTACGAGTACCACTTCTGGCGGCCCCAGACCCGGGACCCGGGCCTGATGTGTATCAGCCGCCGGATCTATGAGGATGTGCGCTCCCTGAAGCTGCTGGACATTGAGGGCTATCAGCAGGACGGTGCCAACCGCCACTTCTTCCCCCACGGTTTCCATCAGTTCATTCACGCCGAGACTCTGATGAACCGGGACTGCGATTACGAGGAAATGAAGGCGGACTATTTTGAACACCTGTACGGTGAGGACTGGAAGCAGGTGGTGTACTATTTGCAGGGTATTTCCGATGCCTTTGGTGAAAAGTACATGCATGGTGAGGACAGTGTCGATCCCACCCGGGGTACCCACTACAACCCCGCCCGGGCGCAGGAGCTGATGAAGGTGGAGGAACTTGCCGCCGTGGCCCGTGAGCTGGCTGCCAAGCACCGGGAGATGCCCCACCGGGTGCAGTCGTTGGCCTATCGCATTCTGGAGCGTCACGCAGAGTACTGCCAGAAGCTGGCTCCTGTTTTTATTGCCAAGTGTCAGGGCTTTGACAAACTGGCGGTGGAAAAGATGGATGAGTTTATCGCGGATTTCGGCCGCCACGACTACGAGCTGGAGCGCTGGCTGGACTTCGGCCTTACCATGCGTATGCTCAGGATCGCGGCCAAACAGATGCCGGCCATCGAATTTTAAGTATAAAAAATCTCCGTTCACACTGTGAACGGAGATTTTTTTGTGGCGTTGATTACTTGCCGCAGATGTCCTTGGCGACCTCCACAATGTGGTCGGCGCACAGACCGAACTGCTTAAGCAGAGCGGCGGCAGGGCCGGAGTGACCGAACTCGTCGTTCACACCGATGCGGCGCACGGGGGTGGGGCACTTCTCGGCCAGGCAGCCGCAGACGGCCTCGCCCAGACCACCGATGACGTTGTGCTCCTCACAGGTGATGATCTTGCCGCACTCCTTGGCGGCCTTGAGCACCAGCTCCTCGTCCAGAGGCTTGATGGTGTGCATGTTGATGATGCGGGCGGAGATACCGGCCTCGGCCAGAGCCTTGCCGGCCTCGATGGCCTCAGCCACCATCAGACCGTTGGCGATGATGGCAACATCGGTGCCGTCCTGAATGACCTCGCCCTTGCCCATCTCGAACTTGTAGTTGTTCTCGTCATGGAACACGGGCACGGCGGCGCGGCCAAAGCGGATGTACACAGGGCCGACATACTCATAGGCGGCCTTGACCATAGCCTTGGCCTCCACATCGTCGGCGGGGGACATGACCACCATGCCGGGGATGGAACGCATGACGGCGAAATCCTCGCAGCACTGGTGGGAAGCGCCGTCCTCACCAACGGAGATACCGCCGTGGGTGGCGCCGATCTTCACGTTCAGGTGGGGGTAGCCGATGGAGTTGCGGATCTGCTCAAAAGCGCGGCCGGCGGCGAACATGGCGAAGCTGGAAGCGAAGGGAACCAGGCCCATGGTGGAAGCGCCAGCGGCAACAGCGATCATGTTACCCTCGGCGATGCCGCAGTTGAAGTGACGGGCGGGATAGGCCTTCTTGAAGATGCCGGTCTTGGTGGCGCCGGCCAGGTCGGCGTCAAAAACGATCAGGTTGTCATGCTCGGCGGCCAGCTCGGTCAGAGCGTTGCCGTAGCTGTCGCGGGTCGCGATCTTCTTCACATCTGCCATTTTACATCGCCTCCACTTCTGCCAGTTGGGCCTTCAGTTCGGCCATAGCCTGAGCGTATTCCTCGTCGTTGGGAGCCTTGCCGTGCCAGCCGGCGTTGTTCTCCATGAAGCTGACACCCTTGCCCTTGACGGTCTTCATGATGATGGCAAAGGGCTTACCCTTGGTGGCCTTGGCCTGAGCAAAGGCGGCCTCCAGCTGCTCAAAGTCGTGACCGTCCACCACAGCGACCTCAAAGCCGAAGGCCTTGAGCTTTTCGTCGATAGGGTAGGGGCTCATCACGTCGGCAACGGCGCCGTCGATCTGCAGGCCGTTGTTGTCGATGATGGCGCAGAAGTTGTCCAGGTTATAGTGGGCGGCGAACATGCAGGCCTCCCACACCTGGCCTTCCTGGATCTCGCCGTCACCCAGCAGGGTGTACACGC
>JAZSJB010000088.1:0-22524 GCA_045534105.1 Lawsonibacter sp.
CAGGCAGAACAGATACTGGATGCGGAAGGCATGGTGGTTTGCGCCGGATTTGTGGACATGCACGTTCACCTGCGCGACCCCGGACTTGAGTATAAAGAGGATATTTTGACCGGTACCCGGGCGGCGGCCCGGGGCGGCGTGACCACCCTGGCCTGCATGGCCAATACCAAGCCTGTGGTGGACAGTCCTGAGCAGGTAAGGTACGTGCTGGACAAGGCGCAGACCGCCTGCGGCGTGCGGGTGCTGCCCGTGGCGGCGGTGTCTCAGGGGCTGCAGGGTGAGAAACTCACCGATGCCGAGGCGCTGAAGGCCGCCGGAGCAGTGGCCCTGTCCGACGACGGGTTCCCCATACAGAATGCCAATCTCATGCGGGATGCACTCATCCGTGCCAAGCGGTACGACATGCCGGTGCTGACCCACTGCGAGGATGCCAACATGGTGGAAAACCGCGCGGGGAACGAGGGCAGCATTTCCCGCCAGCTGTGGCTGGAGGGACGGCCCGCCATCGCCGAGGAACTGATGATCATGCGGGACGCCATGCTGGCCGAGGAGACCGGCGCCCACGTCCATATCCAGCACGTGTCCACGGCAAAAAGCGTGGACATCGTCCGACGGATGAAGAAAAAGGGCGTACCCATCACCTGCGAGACCTGTCCCCAGTATTTTACCCTGACCGAGGAAGAGGTGCTGACCTGCGGCTCCATGGCCCGGATCAACCCGCCTCTGCGCACCCAGCGGGATGTGGACGCCATTATCCGCGGTCTGCAGGACGGCACCATCGACGTTATCGCCACCGACCATGCCCCCCATTCCAAGGAGGAAAAGAGCAGACCTCTGGAGAAGGCACCCAGCGGTATGGTGGGATTGGAGACCTCTTTGGCGGTCACCCTGACCAGCCTGTACCACACGGGCAAAATGGACCTGTCTGCTATTGTGCGCTGCATGACCTTTAATCCGGCGGCGATCCTGCGTCTGGGTACCGGACGGCTGGCTATCGGGTCGGATGCGGATGTGACCATTTTTGACCCGGACGAGGTGTGGGTGGTGGAACCGGAGGAGTTTGCCTCCAAGGGCCGCAATACCCCCTTTACCGGCCGGGAACTGAAGGGCCGCGTGAAGTACACCATCGTAGGCGGCAAAATTATTTACCAAGACAAATAAAACGAGAGAAAAGGATGATTGAGTATGTCTTTTGACGTGTTGCAGGATAAGATCCGCGCTATGAAAAACCCCACCGTTGCAGGTTTGGATGCCCGCATCGAGTATGTTCCCGAGTATATCCGCAAGCAGGCTTTTGAGGAGTTTGGCGTGGGTCTGAAGGGTGCCGCCGAGGCTATCTGGCAGTTCAACGTGGGCCTCATCGACGCCCTGTGCGACATTGTTCCCGCCGTGAAGCCTCAGGCCGCCTACTACGAAAATCTGGGCTGGCAGGGCATGGAGATGCTGGAGCGCACCATCAAGTATGCCAAGAGCAAGGGAATGTTCGTCATCGCCGACATCAAGCGCGGCGACATCGGCTCCACCGCCACTGCCTACGCCGAAGGCTGGCTGTCCGGCGCCAAGATCGAGGGGCAGCTGTTCAAGAGCTTTGATGCCGACTGCGTCACCCTGAACGGCTACATGGGCTCTGACTCCATCAATCCCTTCTTGGAGGCGGCGAAGTTGGAGGACAAGTGCGCTTTCGTGCTGGTCAAGACCTCCAACCCTGGCTCCGGCGAACTGCAGGACATTGTGGCCGGTGACCGCCTTGTGTATCAGGTTATGGGTGACCTGAACGAGCGCATCGCCAAGGGCACCGAGGGCAAGTACGGCTACACCATGGCCGGTGCGGTCACCGGGGCCACCTATCCCTCCGACATCCGCGCTCTGCGCAAGCGTCTGGAGCATACCTTCTTCCTCGTCCCCGGCTACGGCGCCCAGGGCGGCACTGCCGAGGACGTGCAGTACGCCTTTGACAAGTATGGCCACGGCGCCATCGTCAACTCCTCCCGTGGTATCATGTGCGCCTGGCAGAAGACCGGCGGCGACGGCCATGACTTCAAGGAGGCCGCCCGCAACGCCGCGATTGCAATGAGAGACGACATCAAGCAGTTTGTGACCATCGTGTAATAACCGACAAGGGTGTGTTTTTGTGAAAGTAGAACGCAAGTGTAAGATCGTGGAAAAGACCCTGATGGGTGACGCGGTCTATATGACGTTGGAGGCGGGGGACATGGTCCGCACCTCCTTCAAAGGCCCCGGCCAGTTTGTCCATATTAAGTGCGGCGACGCGCAGCTGCTGCGCCGCCCCATCTCCGTGTGCCTGTGCAGTCAGGACGAGCCGAGCGACCTTGTGAGCATCGTGTTTGAGGTGCGGGGCGAGGGCACGGCATGGCTGGCAGAGCGTCAGGTGGGCGAGGAACTGGATGTGCTGGGTCTGGCCGGAAACGGCTTCCAGCTGGAACAGGACAAGCGCTGCCTGCTGGTGGGCGGCGGCATTGGTATTCCTCCCATGCTGGGCTGTGCCTCTTACTTCGACCGATCCACCGCCATTCTGGGCGGTCGCTCCCAGGACAAGATCATCCTCACCGACCGCTTTGATGTGTGCTGTGACAAGGTGATGATCGCCACCGATGACGGCTCTGTGGGTCGCCACGGCTTTGTGGACGCGCTGGTGCGGCAGGAGCTGGAGCAGGACAAGGAATATGACTATATTCTGGCCTGCGGCCCCAAGCCCATGCTGCGCAATGTGGCAAAGGTGGCTGAGGAATTCGGTGTAGCCTGCCTTGTGTCCATGGAGGAACGCATGGGCTGCGGCATCGGAGCCTGCCTTGTGTGCGCCTGCGACATGGCGGACGGCAGCCGCAAGCACGTTTGCAAAAACGGCCCTGTCTTTGATGCCAAGGAGGTGGACTGGAATGCCTGATATGAAAGTGAATCTGGCGGGCATGACCATGAAAAACCCCATCGTGGTGGCCTCCGGAACCTTTGGCTTCGGCCGGGAATACAACAAATTTTTTGATTTGGGCGAGCTGGGCGGCATCTGCGCCAAGGGACTGACCCTCCACCGCCGGGAGGGCAACCCCGCCCCCCGCATTGCCGAGACTCCCATGGGTATCCTCAACTCCGTGGGACTGCAGAACCCCGGCGTGGACGCTTTTGTGGAGGAAGAACTGCCCTTCCTGCGGCAGTTTGACACCAAGGTCATCGCCAACATCTCGGGCAACACCCCGGAGGAGTACAGCATCATGTGCGATAAGCTGTCCGCCGCCGGTGTGGACATGATCGAGGTGAACATCTCCTGCCCCAACGTAAAGGCGGGCGGTCTTGCTTACGGCACCCGCCCCGATCTGGCCGCCGAGGTCACCGAGATGGCCAAGAAGCACGCGGGAAACGTGCCCGTGATGGTCAAGCTGTCCCCCAATGTCACCGACATCACCGAGATTGCCAGGGCGGTGGAGGGTGCCGGTGCGGACGCGGTGTCCCTGATCAACACCATCCGGGGCATGCGCATTGATGTGAACACCCGTCGTCCGGTGCTGAAAATGAACACCGGCGGTATGTCCGGCCCTGCCGTGCTGCCTGTTGCCGTGCGCATGGTGTGGGAGGTGGCCAATGCGGTCAACATCCCCATTCTGGGCATGGGTGGCGTGGCCAAGGGTGAGGACGCGGCCCAGCTTATGCTGGCCGGTGCCACCGCCGTGGCGGTTGGGACAAGCCTGTTTGCCGATCCCTACGCCGCTATCACCGTACGGGACGGCCTTGCCGCCATTGCGGAGCGGCAGGGACTGGCCTGTGTCAGTGAGCTGACGGGGGCAGTGAAACCCTGGTAAACCGCAATCCTGGCGAAAAGGAACGATTTTTATGACAACGATTTATTTGATCCGCCACGCGGAGGCAGAGGGAAACCTTTACCGCCGCATCCACGGACAATACAATGCCCTTGTCACCGACAACGGGTACAGCCAGATCGCCGCTTTGGAACAACGCTTTGCGGATATCCACGTTGATGCGGTGTATGCCAGCGACCTGTTCCGGACCATTACCACCGCCGGGGCCATCAGCAAGCCTAGAGGGCTGGAAGTACGTACCGACCCCGACCTGCGGGAAATCAGTATGGGCCAGTGGGAGGACACCACCTGGGGCTATCAGGGTCATTTTGCCGGGGACGAGCTGGGACAGTTTAACCGCCTTGTTCCTCACTGGAAGGCTCCCGGTGGGGAGAGCCGTGTGGAGTTGGGTGAACGTGTGGAGCGTGCCATCCGCCGTATCGCCGCCGCCCACCCCAATCAGACGGTGGCTGTAGTCAGCCATGGGACCGCAATTCAGCAGTTTACCGCCATCGTCAAAAAACTGCCGCCGGAGCGCTGGCATGAGTCCCCCCATACGGACAACACCTCCGTGTCCCGCTTTACCTTTGACGGTGAGAAGTTTGAACTGCACTGCGAGGGGGATAATTCCCATCTGGACGAGAATACGTCCACTCTGGCTCACCAGAACTGGTGGAAAGGCTTGGAGTCGGAGCGGGACATCAATCTGTGGTATCGTCCCATTGACTGGAACACGGAGCGGGATCTGTACATCGCCGCCCGCAGCGACGCGTGGCACAACACCCATGTGAACGGCCCCGCCTTTGAGCCACACGGCTTTCTGCGGGATGCTGAGGAGCATCTGACCCACTCGCCCTGGGCGGTGTCCATGGCCTTTGACCGGGACGAATGGGTTGGCATCGTGCAGATGGATGCCAAGCGGTACAGCGAGGATAACGCGGGCTATATCCCGTTTTGTTACATCGACTATCAGCGCCGGGACCAGCATCTGGGCATCCAGCTGATCGGTCAGGCGGTGTCCTACTTCCGACCCATGGGGCGGGACAAACTGCGCCTGCGCTGCGCGCCCTATAATGACCATGCCCAGCATTTCTACCTGAAACACGGCTTTGTGAAGATCGGGGAGGAGCAGGGCAGCCGGGTGCCCCTGGACATTCTGGAAAAATACATCGGCTATGAGCGTTGAAAAACACAAGGAGTTTGCCATGAGCTTTGATCGTGACCTGTTTCTTCCCGTGACAATTGAAGATATGCGCCGCCGCGGGTGGGAGGATTACGACTTTTTGGTTATCACCGGCGATGCCTATGTGGATCATCCCTCCTTTGGCACTACCATCATTGCAAGAGTACTGGAGGCGGAGGGATACCGGGTAGCCATCCTGCCACAGCCGGACTGGAAAGACCCCAAGGCGTTTGCCGCTCTGGGTCGGCCCAGACTGGCGGTGATGATCTCCGGGGGCAATATTGACTCCATGGTGGCCCACTACACCGCAGCAAAAAAGCCACGCCACGACGATGCCTATTCTCCCGGTCGCAAGGCCGGTCTGCGCCCGGACCATGCAACGGTGGTCTACTCCAACCGAATTCGTGAAGTTTTTGGGGACATCCCCATCGTCATCGGCGGTCTGGAGGCATCCTTGCGTCGCTTTGCCCATTATGATTACTGGGAAGACAAGGTGCGCCGGTCCATTCTCTTTGACGCCCAGGTGGACATTCTGACCTACGGCATGGGAGAGCGGGCCACCAAGGAAATTGCCGCCCGGCTTGCCAGCGGCACTTCCGTGAGCGAGATCACCGATGTGCGGGGAACCTGCGTGGCCGCAAAGTTCCCGGATGCCTGCGCCTATCCCAAGGTGGAAGTGCCCTCCTTTGAGGAGGTCTGTTCCTCCAAAGAGTCCTACGCAAAGGCCAATATGGTGGAATATCAGGAGCACGACCCCTTTGTGGGCAAGGCCATCGTGCAGAAGCACGGCAGAGATTTTCTCATTGTCAACCCGCCGGCCATGCCATTGACCACGAAAGAGATGGATGAGGTGGCGGAGTTGCCCTATGTGAAGGAGCCCCACCCTATGTATGACGCGATGGGGGGCGTGCCTGCCATTGAGGAGGGGCGCTTCTCCGTCACCCACAACCGGGGCTGCTTCGGGGCGTGTAATTTCTGCTCCCTTGCCTTCCATCAGGGGCGCACCATCTCCTGTCGCAGTCACGAGTCCGTTGTTCGGGAGGTAAAGGCCCTGACTGCCCACCCGGGCTTCAAGGGGTATATCCACGACGTGGGCGGTCCGTCGGCCACCTTCCGCCGCCCCTCCTGTCAGAAGCAGCTCAAGCACGGGTTGTGTAAAAACCGGGCCTGTCTTGCCCCGGAGCCATGTCCTAATCTGGACGCGGATCACACCGACTACATGATGCTTCTGCGCAAGCTGCGGGACATTCCAAAGGTGAAAAAGGTGTTCATCCGTTCAGGCATTCGCTTTGACTACCTGATGAAGGATCCCAGCGGGGAGTTCTTTACCGACCTTGTCCAGCACCATATCTCCGGCCAGCTGAAGGTGGCCCCCGAGCACTGTGTGGCACATACGCTGGACTACATGGGCAAGCCCCACATTGAGGTGTATGAGAAGTTCCGGGAGAAGTATCAGAAGCTCAACCGCCGCTACGGCAAGGAGCAGTATCTTGTGCCCTATCTCATCTCCTCTCATCCCGGATGCACTCTGAAGGATGCGGTGGAGCTGGCCGAGTGGCTCAATAAGCAGGGGCACATGCCTGAGCAGGTGCAGGACTTCTATCCAACCCCCGGTACGCTGGCCACATGTATGTGGTACACGGGCATCGACCCGCGCACCATGAAGCCTGTATTTGTACCCAAAACACCCCACGACAAGGCCCTTCAGCGCGCCCTCATGCAGTGGCGCAAACCCCAGAACCGCAAGCTGGTGCTGGAGGCACTGGAAAAGACCGGTCGGCAGGATCTGATCGGCTATGGGAAGCATTGCCTCGTCCGACCCGACAAGGGAAGTGCGCCTGCCGGTGCAGCTGCACAGGGGAAGAAGTTCCGGGCAGAGCCGGAAAAGCGGAACAAGCCTGCAAAAAAAGCCGAAGAAAGCCGCGCCTCCGCCCACAGCGGAAAGAAAGCGGGCTGGGCAAAGGCCAAGCCCAAAAACACCAAGGGCCGGGGCATCAACAAGAGGAAATAAGCAAAAAATCGTGCATCAAAACGTCTGCTTTGATGCACGATTTTTTATTGGGGTCAGTGAGTCATGTCGTTGACCGCGTTGCCCACGCCATCCATTACATCGCCGGTAGCACGGCGGATGTCGTTGCCGATGCCGTCATTATCACCGTACACATCGCCGCTTTCGTCCGCGTAATACCGGCCGGCCTGGCGCATGGTATTGGCGCCGCTGGTACCACCGTTGGTACCACCGTTGGCACCGCTGTTGGCACCACCGCTGGCACCGCTGTTGGCACCGCCGTTGGCGCCTCCGCGGGCGCGGCTGTTGGCGGTGCTGTTCTCGGCCACGCTGCCGTTACCGCTGCCGGTCGCAGTTCCGGTATCGGAGGTGGTGGTACAGGCCGTCAGGGTGGCAGTGAGCATCACAGCCAGGGCAAAAGTCAGAAAAAACTTTTTCATCGTTTCCTCCTGCGTGTTTTCTCTTGCTTGGAGATTCCATCCGCAGGATAGTATGTGCAAAAATCAACGTGTTAAAGAAGAAAAAATTGCCAGGAAATATTCTTTCCCGGCAATTTTTATAAATCAGGCTTTTTTGTGAAGCGTAAAGGACAGGGCAAACCACACGGCCAGATACAGTGTGATGGATGCACCGGCGGAGGAGCCCAGATAGTAGGAGGTCATCAGACCGGCAACGCCGCACACCACCGCGCCCAGAACGGAAAGCAGATGGTACTGAGCCATGTTTTTGACCGTGTTTCGGGCTGCGGCGGCAGGGAGGACCAGCAGGGAATTGATGACCAGCAGACCCACCCAGGTCATGGACAGGGTCACCACCACGGCGATGGCCACGGAGAACACGGTCTCCTGCCAGAACACCTTGATCCCGCGGCTGCCCGCCAAAGCGGGGTGGACGGTGGACAGCATCAGGTGGTTGAAAGAAAGTGCCCACAGCACCAGCACCGTCAGCAGGATCAGAGCCAGAACCCCGATCTTGCCCGGCTCAACGGAGAGAATATCACCGATGAGCAGACTGTTGAACTTAGTGAAGGAACGCCCGCCTAATGTGGAGATGAAGATGCCAAGGGCCACCGCGGTAGAGGAAAATACGCCGATGACCGTGTCGCTGGTCAGGACGGAGCGGCGGCGCACCAGATTGAACAGCACCGCGAATACCACCGCGAAGATCACTGCTGCCCATGTGGGTTCGCCAAAGCCGCAGATGGCGCCGATGGCCATGCCGGTGAAGGCGGAGTGGCCCAGTGCGTCGGAGAAGAAGGACATGCGGCTGTGCACCACCATGGTGGACAAAAGACCAAACAGGGGAGAGATGACCAACACCGCCAGCAGGGCATTTTTCATGAAATACATGCTGCCCGCTTCGGCCCACTCAAAGGGGAGCAGGTCTACAAGGGCATACCAAAGCTGCATCATGCCTCCTCGCCCCCTTTCCCCATGCGGAGATGGAAGGTTTGATAGAATTCCGGGGAGGAGAGCACCTCGCCGGGTCTGCCCGCTTTGAGTACCTGCTTGTTGAGCAGAACTACCTTGTCGGCAAAGTGCTCCAGCGTGGCAAAGTCGTGGGTGGTCAGAAAGATAGAAAGGTCGTACTGGGTGCGCAGCTCGTCCAGCATGTCCAGCAGCTGGTGCTCACCCTCCAAATCCACGCCGGACAAAGGCTCGTCCAGCAGCAGGATGTGGGGGACCGGCTCCAGTGCCAGAGCCAGCAGTACCCGCTGCAGCTGACCACCAGACAGTCCACCCATAGGCTTGTCCAACAGGTCTTCGCCGTGTACCCGGGCGAGGCAGGCGGTGGCCTGCTCCCGATAATGTTTGGGGATGGGAAGGCATACCGGCCAGTTGGAGGTGGCGGCGGTGAAGAAGTCCAGCACGGACAGGGGATCACCCCGATCAAAGGAAGGAGACTGGGGCACATAGCCCACCAGCGGGCGAGTGCCCTTGGCGGTGCCGGTGGGGTCACTGAGCCGGATGGCGGGTCCGCCGGCAGGGGAGAAGGTGATGGAACCGGAATAAGGCAGCTGTCCCAGAATGGCCCGCAGCAGGGAGGATTTACCCGCCCCGTTGGGGCCGATGAGGGCAACGATCTCCCCGCAGTGCAGGTGGAAGGAAACGTCAGATAGGATGCTGTCCCCCTCCAGTTGGACGGACAGACCGTCCAGTTTCAGGCAGCAGGCATCGGCACAGCCGCTGACCAGCCTGCCATGTTTGATCTTTCTCATGGCGCAGACAGAACCTCCCGTCCGGCAAAGCCGTTGATCAGAGTGCAGACATTGTTCAGAAACAACTCTTCATAAGGGGCGGTGGGAGAGTCGTCCTCAGAAGGTTCCCGGCCGTCCATGATCATGGACAGCTGCGCCACGGTGCAGCCTGTCTCCCGGGCGATGGCATTTGCGGTGGCATCTGAGCCGTTGGTTTCGGTAAAGATGACCGGGATGTCCTTTTCCTTTACCAATTGGATGATCTCGTCCATCTCTTTGGCGCTGGCCTCACTGCCTGCTTCTTCTTCGACGGCGCGCAGCAGGGGCAGATCCAGTGTATCGGTAAAGTACTGGAAGCCGTCGTGGAAGGTGATCAGGCCGGGAATGGTGACATCTTCTTCCTCAAGAAGACGCAGGGCCATGTGCCAGGCCGCGTCCAGCGTGTTGTCCATAGTGTTTTCCCACAGCAGGTCCCTGTACTCAGGCAGCACCTCGGAAAGGCCAACACGCAGATTCTCCACCATAGTCTGGGCACGCAGAGGGTCCATCCAGTAGTGGGGGTCAAAGTGACCGTGGTCATCCCCACCGTGGTCGTGGTCATGATGGCCTGCAGCGGGGAGCAGCTCTACCCCCTCGGAGCAGTCGATGACAACGACGTCGGTGGCAGCAAGGGCGTCGGACATAAAGTCCTCCAGCCCCACACCGTTCAGGGCCATCACGTCCGAGCGTTCGATCTTTTTCATATCGTTGACCGACAGGGTGTAGTCATGCAGACAGCTCACGCTGCCGGTATCCAGCCGTTCTACCTTTACATTGGGGATATTTTCGGTGATATCCAGCGCGAAGAGATAGAGTGGATAGGTAGTGGCGGTGATGGTCAGGGTATCCTCCTGTGTTGGGGCGGAGGGTGCGCAGCCCGACAGGAGCAGCAGGGCGCACAGGGCGCAAAACAGTCGCTTCATAAAAACCTCCGGGGGAAGGGGCGGAATGTTATAACAATATAACATGCTTTTTGAAAAAAGTAAATGCCGGCCCAATGGGCTATCTGTTACCTTTTGGACCGATTTCGGGCATATGAAATCTCCCTTCGCCATATCGGCGGAGGGAGATTTACGTCAATACGCACCAATTTTCTGATATCCAAATTATACAGAGCTTTCGCAAACCTGCAAGATTTTATCCGCAGCACCTTTTGCGCCGGAGCAACGCTTAAAACTTTCTGAGATCGAGGTCACATTCTGCCTATAGGTACTATCCGTAAATATTTTGTTTATCGCGTCCAGAATGGAAGGCACATCTGACTTATCGAGTTTTATGCCGGCACCAAGTTGATTAACTCGCTCAGCAACACCGCCTTGCTCGGATGTTTGAGGTAACATAATAAGTGGAATACCAAAATATAAACTTTCGCTAACACTGTTCATTCCACAGTGCGATATAAAAACATCTGCCTGTTGAAGAATAGCTATTTGGTCTACATGTGAGAAAACCGATATGTTTTCAGATAGTTCTCCAAAATCTTCGAGAGACACCAAATTACCAACAGACATAATAACCTGATATTCAGTATTTGCAAAAGCAGACAAACACATTTTGTAAAAAGGCATCATATCATTATTGACGGTTCCCATTGATATATAAATCAGTTTATCGCGCTTTTTTTCTATTTTCTCGGTAGCAGACCTGATACAAGGACCTACAAAGATATATTTGTCTGAAAAAGTCTCTGAATAAGGCTGGAATTCAGGAGAGGTATAAACGATCGTATGGGTGTTATCGTCGTTGCCGATGATGTCAAAAATATTTTCAACAGGATACCCCTTACACTTCAGCCGTTTGATTTGCTTGGAGGTTTTGGGGATTGAAAAAATCATCTTGATCAAACCTCCGATACCCTGTTTCATAACCTTTGCTGAATGCTGATTAAAAGCAAAGGTGGTTGTTGAAGAAACAAAAGGAATACCAAGTTTCAGTGCAACTGCTTTTCCCCATAGAGCCATAGAATCTGCCACAATACAATCAGGCTTAAGTTCTGCCATCTCTCTACAAACCTTGTCATCAAGAGCTAATGTAGTATCTACCAATATTTTTGTAGAGAACGCCAGATCTTTTCCTATACGGGTAGAGTCTTTTGCATTGAGTTTCTGCTCCGTATCATAATCGTCACAGGATATAAATGTTGCACCTGTCGACTCGATTTTTTCACGCATAATATTATATGAATAGTACCAAACCTGATGTCCGCGAGAAACTAGTTCCCTGACAACACCCAAGGTAGGGTTTGTATGTCCATGTGCAGGAATACAAAAGAAAACAATTCTGCTCATATTACTTCACCTGATTTCATTCCTCTATATCACTAAAAATTTGCTTCATAACATCTTGTTGTTTTTCTTTTGGAGGAATTGCAATTCCTCTTTCTATATCGCCGAGAACAAAAATCTCATCTCCCGGTTGCAAGTCAAACATCTCTCTTGCTTCTTTAGGAATAACAAACTGTCCCTTTTCGCCGATTTTGACCATCCAAGCATATTTTCCTTTATGTATATTCATAATTGCGCCCCCAAAAGTATGATTAATATGAACAATCATACTACGATTTGAGGTCAATGTCAATGTCATGATAAAATTTTAAAAACGTGTTTTCAAAGGCAAATAAGAACTCACAGGACAAAGTTTGACGACTGGTGAGATTGCCGGAGTTGGAAAGCGTCAGTCCAAAAGTAAAAAGGGAGCCAACGGGCCAGAGCTTAAGGCGCGTGGTTTAAAAAATTTCTTGTCGTGGTATAGTTTCAGAACAGCAGAACAGTCTGTGTTTGGAACAAGAAAGGAAAGCAGATCAAGCGGTACCGTGCATTTCTCAAAGGAATAAAGCAGAGTGAAAATCTGCATCCAAAGGTTGAAAATCATGGGGGAATCATGTAAAATAAAGTGATTGTTTGCGCCCATGAATAAAGATAAAGAGAGGCACACCCATGAGTGAGCATAGGGACAATTCAACAAAGACGATCAGCATCGTCATGGTCATCACCCTGTTGGGCAAGGTTCTGGGGCTGGTGCGGGATCGGATGCTGGCGGTGAACTATGGAACGGGGATGGAGGCAAACGCCTTTTATACCGCAAGCCGTATTCCCCGCGTCTTTTTCGACGCGGTGTTCGCCTCCGCCATTGCAGCCTGCTTCATTCCGGTGTTCAGCGAATATCTGACCAGACAGGGCAGGGAAAAGGCATTTCGCTTTGCAGGCACATTTCTGACTGTGATGGCGGTGCTGACGGCGGTGCTGTCCGCCGTGGGCATGGGCTTTGCCGGACCGCTGGTGGAGCTGTTTGCTGACGGATATGACGAGGCCACGGCAGAGCTGGCCGTCCGGTTGACCCGTATCATGTTCCCTACGGTACTCTTTACCGGAGTGGCTTTTTCCTTTGTGGGTATTCTCCAGTCACTGGACGAATTCAATATTCCTGCTCTGATCAGCACTGTGTCCAATCTGGTTATCATCGGCTACTATTTTACATTTAATGAGCGCTTCGGTATTTACGGCCTGGCGGCGGCTTTCCTGCTGGGGTGGCTGCTGCAGGCGGTGGTGCAGGTGCCTGCGCTGAAGAAAAAGGGGTTTCGGTATTATCCCGGCCTTAACTGGCGGGGGGAGGGGATGAAAAAGGTCTTCTCCCTGATGGTGCCTGTGATGGTCTCTACCTGGGTGCAGCCCATCAATCTGACGGTCAACTCCAAGTTCGGTTCCCGGCTGTACGGCGGCGCGGGTGTGTCCGCCATCGAAATATCCACCAACCTGTACTTGATCATCGCCGGCGTATTCGTGTTGTCAGTGACCAATGTCATTTTCCCCAAACTCTCCCGGCAGAGTGCCCAGGGGGAAGGGGATGCCTTCCGGGACACCCTGAGGCAGACGGTACATTCCAGCCTCTTTTTCGTGCTGCCCATGTGCGCGGGACTGATGGTCCTTGCCCGTCCGCTGGTGTCCTTTGTCTACGGCGGTGGCCTGTTTGATGAGTTTTCCGTATCCATTACGGCCCAGGGACTTGTCTGGGTATCGCTGGGGATGGTGGGTTACGCGGTGCAGAATATCCTCAGCCGTGCCTACTTTGCCCGTCAGGACGGACGTACGCCGCTGATCGCCGGCGGGCTGTCCATTGGGGTGAATATCCTGTTGTGCATGGCGTTGACCCAGCAGCTGCAGGTGGCCGGTCTGGCCATTGCTTCGGCTGTTTCGTCCACAGTGTACGCCCTGCTGCTTCTGCTGCCGCTGGAGAAAAAGGGAGAACGAGTGTTTACCATGGGCTTTTGGAAAGACATGGCCAAAACATTGGCTGCGACTTTGACCATGGCCGCCGCAGCGTGGGTCGTCATGGTTTTTGGAACAGAACTGTTGCCTGCGGGTAAGCTCGGGGAACTGGTTTTGTTGGCCGTCACGGGTCTGACTGGAATGGCAATCTACTTTACAGCAGCTGTTTTACTGCGGATACCGGAGGCGCGTATGGTGGCTGATATGGCCAAACGCATCCTGAAGCGAGGTGGATGATATGCAGCGAGTGAAAAATATTCTGAATGCCAGTGTGGTGTGCCGGTGGCTGTTTGCCCTGGCCGACTGGCTGGGTGTTCAGTGGGAGAACAGCCGGGCGGTGCAGGCGTTTCTGACTCCTTCCGGGCGTGGCGAGGGGGCGTCCAGAAGCAGCCTGTTTGCCCATATCTGGAATTGGGTGCATGGATTCCTGTGTTGGCTCTATGAAAAGCTGCGGCTGGAGCGACTGCTGGGTGACAGTGTGTTCACTCAGCTGTGGTTCTGGTGTATGCTGCCGGTGGCCTTTGCCGCTGTGCTGCCTACCATGGTGGTGGCGGGACTGAGTGCGGTGGCGGTGTGCTCACTGGTGCTGAAGCTGGTGCGTAACCGGCAGCGCGAGCTGACCTATTCGCCCATCAACAAGTATGTAATGCTCTACGGTGTGGTGTATGCGGTGGGAACCGTGGCCTCGGTGACCCCCCGAGCCAGCCTGCCGGTAGGCCTGCTCACCGTGTTCTTTACCCTGTTTGCTCTGGTGCCCCTGAACGGTGTGGACAGCCGGGGACAGATGGAGCGGATGGTCAAACTGATGGTGTTGGGTGGGGTGCTTGTCTCCCTGTACGGCATGGCTCAGTACGTATTCCGCTTTGGCTACCAGTCTGATGCGTGGGTGGACAGTTCCATGTTTGGAGCCATTGGATTCCGGGTGGCGTCCACGCTGGAAAATCCCAATATGCTGGGCCAGTATCTGGTGCTGATGATCCCGCTGGGCGGAGCCTGTCTGCTCAACGCGAAGGAAAAAAAGGAACGCTGGTTCTGGCTGGGCTGCTGCGCAGTGATGTGCATGTGCATGCTGCTCACCTTCTCCCGAGGGGCGTGGCTGGCCTTGCTGTGCGCGGGACTTTTGTTCGCGGTGCTCATCAATCCCAGATTGCTTA
Organism: Lawsonibacter sp.; assembly: GCA_045534105.1. Taxonomy (GTDB): domain Bacteria; phylum Bacillota; class Clostridia; order Oscillospirales; family Oscillospiraceae; genus Lawsonibacter. The sequence continues at coordinate 14,656 of JAZSJB010000088.1, forward strand.
TGGCCACGCCCTTTGCCCTGCTTATTCTCTACTTTGTGCTGCCTGATACCATTATCCAGCGCTTTACCAGTATTGGCAATCTGGCCGACCGCTCCACCTCCTACCGGGTGTCCATCTGGCTTGGCTCCCTGCGGATGCTGAAAGACTACTGGCTGTGCGGTGTTGGTCCGGGTGATGCGGCATTCAATACCGTATACCCCACCTACTCCTATGATGAGATCGTCACGCCTCACAGTCACAATCTGCTGCTGCAGATCACCACGGATGCGGGTGTGTGCGCATTGATCGTGTTCTGCGTGATCCTCTTCTGCTACTTCCGCTGGCTGTGTGCCGCCCTGCACCGGGAAAAGACAGGTAAGGGCCGCATGATCCAAATCGCGTTCCTCTCCGGCGTGGCCGGCTTTATGGTGCAGGCTATGACGGACTTTTCGTTCTATAACTACCGGGTCATGTTCGTGTTCTGGGTCTATCTGGCCCTTGGCATGGCAGCTGCCCGCTGGAGTAAACTGCCCGAGGAGGTGGGAGGATGATAAAGGTACTCAACATTATCAGTGACACCAACATTGGCGGAGCGGGCCGGGTGCTGCTCAACTATATGAGCCGGGTCGACCGGGAAAACTTTGATGTGTCTGTAGCCATGCCGAAAGGCAGCCTGCTCAAGGCCCCCCTGGAGGAACTGGGCACCACCGTGTACGAGGTGGACGGACTTGCCGACCGCTCCTACCACAAGGATGATGTGAAAGAGCTTATGACCCTGATCCGCCGGGTGGAGCCGGACATTGTGCACACCCACGGGGCGCTGTCCGGGCGCATTGCGGGTCGGCGCTGCGGCAGGGTGGTCATCTATACCCGTCACTCTGCATTTCCCGTTCCCGCCAAGCTGAAGTATCCCCCCGGGCGGTGGGTAAACAAGTTTATCAACGAGTATTACTCCGATCATATTATTGCTGTCAGTCCCGCGGCGGCGGAAAACCTGACGGACGCGGGTATCTCCTCCAAACGCATCACCGTGATGATGAACGGCGTGACCCCGGTGACCCGCAAGGGAGAGGCGGAATGTGCCGCCCTGCGGGAGCAGTGGGGAATTGCAGAAGATGAGTTTGTCCTTGGCATTCTGGCCCGGATCGAGCCTTACAAGGGCCATCTGCACATTCTGGAGGCGATGAAAGCTCTGACCGATCAGGGTAGGAAGCTGCGCCTGCTGGTGGCAGGTATCGGTGATTTTGAGGCAGAACTCAAGGAAAAGACCCGGGAGTTGGGTCTTTCCGATCGGGTGGTCTATCTGGGCTTCCAGAACGATGTTTCGGCGGTGCTGTCCGTGCTGGACCTGCAGCTCAACGCTTCCTACGGAACGGAGACCTCCAGCCTGTCCATTCTGGAGGGGCTGAGTATGGGCCTGCCCGCCGTAGTCAGTACTTACGGCGGCAATCCCTGGCTCATCGACGATGGTGAGGACGGGCTACTGTTCGAAAACCGGAACAGCGCAAATCTGGCCGGCTGCATTGCACGGCTCATGGACGAACCGGACACGCTGGAACGGATGAAGCAGCGCGCCGTTGAGATTTTCTCCCAGCGGTTTACGGCGGATATTTTCGCCCAAAACATAGAGAACGTGTATTATAAAGTGATGGAGGGTAAACGCCATGAGTGAGAAAAAAAGAATCAAGTGGAAGCTGAACCTGTTTGACATCATCCTTCTGGCGGTGGTACTTGCCGCCGCCGCAGGTCTGCTGGCTTGGAAGTTTGTGAGCAGCAATCAGACCACAGTGGATCCCAACAGCGGTGTTGCTGTTCCCAAGGGAACGCAGACGGTGCGCTATGTGGTGGAGCTGGAGCAGCTGCATGAGCAGACGGCGGATATGATCGCCGTGGGCGATGAGATATATGAGCGCACCAAAAAGGAACTCATGGGCATCGTGCAGTCGGTGGAGGTCACTCAGGCCCGCACACTGACCAAGAACGAGCTGGAGGGTACCTTCCAGTTTGCCGAAGTACCCGAGCGCTATAATGTTATCATGGAGATCACCGCCCAGGCGGTGGAGAATGACAATGGCATTGTGCTGGAAAGCGGGCTGGAGGTCCGAGCCGGAACCTCGGTGCGTGTGCTGGGCCCGGGCTACTATGGTGCGGGCTATATCCTGTCTGTGGAGAGAGGGTGAGCGGATATGAAGAAGCTCATTGATGAAAACGGTCGCCTGTTCGGTCTGGTCAGCATCATTGACGTGGTGGTCATCGCCGTGGTGGCGGTGCTGGCGGTGGCCTTGTATACCAAAGATACCGCCCTGCCCATCGCAAGTGTGGGTGACCCCATGCAGACCATTCGATATGAGGTGACGATCAATAATATGCCGGCAGGTCGGTTGGACAGCCTTCGCCTGGAAGACAATATTTACGACCAGGAGACGGGTAATCCCATGGGTGTTATCAAGGACATTCAGGTGGAGGATTGCGTTATCTCCATGCTCAAGGCGGACGGAACCTATGTCATGGCACCTATTGAGGACCGCTACAACGTGACTCTTGCGGTGGAGGCACAGGCCATGGTGGATGAACGGGGTCATTATTATGTCAATCGATCCAATATTGTCGGCGTGGGCTGGTCTATGGACTTCTACACCAAGACGAGCCTTTTCGGCGGCACGATCACGGAGATGAAATAAATGGGCTATAAGATCCTGATGGCCACCATGGGATTGGACATCGGCGGCGCGGAGACTCACATCGTAGAGCTGTCAAAGCAGCTTAAGGCGATGGGCCATGATGTGATCGTGGTGTCCAATGGCGGCGTATACGTTCCGGAGATCGAGGCGGCGGGCATCCGACACTATGAAGCTCCTCTGCACCGGCGCAGCATTGGCTGTATGCACCGGTCCCTGTGTGTTCTCAAGCAGGTAATAAAGCAGGAGAAACCGGACGTTGTCCACGCCCATGCCCGTATTCCGGGGTTTCTGTGCGGCATTCTGCATAAGAGCATGGGTTTTCCTTTTGTTACTACCGCCCACTGGGTGTTTCAGACCGGCGGCGGTCTGCGTTATCTGACCAACTGGGGGCAGCGCACCATTGCGGTGTCCGATGATATCAAGGCATATCTCATCCGGGAGTACGGCATCCCGGCAGAGCATATCTGTGTTACCATCAACGGCATTGACACGGACAAGTTTTCTCCCGAAGTGTCCGGAGGAAAGGTGCTGGAGGAGTTTGGGCTGGATGCAGCAGCGCCTGTGGTATCCTATGTCAGCCGTATGGATGAGGACCGTGCCCTGGTGGCCCGGCAGCTCATTCAGATCGCCCCGGAACTGGAAAAACGGGTGCCCGGGGTACAACTGCTCATTGCCGGCGGCGGCAACGTTTTTGACGAACTGAATGAGCTGGCTCTCCGGGTCAACGAGCGGCTGGGCCGCAGGATGATCGCCATGACCGGTCCCCGTACCGACATCAATGAGATCGTGGCGGCGGGTGACATGTTTGTGGGTGTGTCCCGGGCGGCACTGGAGGCCATGGCAGCAGGAAAGGCCGTCATTGTGGCGGGCAACGAAGGGTATCAGGGGCTGTTTGGGCCGGACAAGCTGGACCAGGCCCGGCTGGGCAACTTCTGCTGCCGGGGACTGGAACTGTCCACCCCGGAGCGGCTTCTGGAGGATATTTCCGCGGCTCTGAGCCTACCGCAGGAGCGGCGGGATGGACTGGGTGCCTACGGACGGCAGGTCATCTTCGACTACTATTCTGTGCACCGCATGGCACAGGATTGTCTGGATATGTACACAAAGGTTTGCCGCCGTACCTATAACGTGCTTATGAGCGGCTATTACGGCTTTTCCAATGCGGGGGATGATGCTATCCTCCAGTCCATCCGCGACAACCTTGTCACTGCCAGTGACGAGATCAAGGTGACCGTGCTGTCCAACGATCCGGCCCAGACCCGTGAACGCTATGGACTGGATGCGGTGCCCCGATTTAATCTGCCTGCCATATGGCGGGCGGTGAGCCGGTGTGATGTACTGCTGTCCGGGGGCGGAAGTCTGCTGCAGGACCGTACCTCCACCCGGTCGCTGCTGTACTATCTGTCATTGATGCAGCTGGCCCGGAAAAAAGGGAAAAAAGTGATGCTCTATGCCAATGGCATCGGCCCCGTAACCCGGCCGGCCAATCGCCGGCGGGTAAAGCGGGCAGTGGAGCAGGCAGATCTCGTCACCCTGCGCGACCACAGCTCGGCCAGAGAACTGCGGGAGATGGGGGTGGAGCGGCAGGACCTGTATGTTACCGCCGACCCGGTGTTTACCATGGAGCCAGCAGAACAGGTGCGGGTGAACGAAATCCTTGAAAAAGCAGGAGCAGTAAAGGAACAAAACTTTGCAGTTATTTCTGCGCGCGGCTGGCCCGGAATGGGTGAATTCCCCCGCCAACTGGCCGCGGTATGTGACCACCTGTACGAGAGGCACGGCCTTACGAGCCTGTTTGTTCTTATGCAGCCTGAGCATGACCGGCAGATCAGCCAGCAGGTGCGCCGGGAGATGAAGCACCCCAGTATTCTTCTGGATCAGGCATTGGTGCCTGCGGAGCTTATGGGTGTCATTGCTCAAGGGCGGCTGTGCCTTGCCATGCGCTTGCACACCCTGATCTTTGCTGCCCGGACGGTAGTCCCCCTGGCAGGCCTTGTATATGATCCCAAGGTGAGCAGCTATCTGGAGGAGTTGGGTATGCCCTCCGCCGGTGAGGTGGAGCGATTTGACAGCGCACAGGCCATCGCCTGTGTGGATGGGCTTATGGCAGACTATGAAGCCAGACGCTCCGATCTGGAAGCACGCTCCCACCAACTCAACGTTGCTGCGGGTGAGAATGAGCGGCTTGTGTTGGAACTGCTGAAAAAGAGTTGAGATATAAATGAACCCTGCGGCTGTGCCGCAGGGTTCATTTGTTCATTGAGGCAGATGGAAAAAGTGAGCGGTTTCCTCTGAAGGTTTTTTTGTCGCGCTGTAGGCCAATATTTCATATTTGTGCAGCCATTCCTGTTGCTGTACAGAAAGTTGATGGATATCCTTTGCCACTGTGCCATCGGCGGTGATATAGCCCACAGGGGTGATGACAGGGATCTGCTCGTACAGGTCGGACAGGAAGTTCAGCCAGCCTGTCATGGGAAGTCCCGCCGTTTTGGCAGTGAGCATACCAAGGAAGTTGGAACTGATGGTCACATCCTGCTGCTCCGGGATATCGTAGTTGGCCCAGAGGAAGAAGGGGACGGCGTATTGCTTCAGGACTTCTTCCGTGGTGCGTTCACTCAGCTTTTTGCCGTACAGGGCCTCATAGAAATCGTTGGACAAAGAGGGCTGGTGGTCACCGAAAAAGACGATGAGTGTCGGTTCTTGCACCTGTTTATAGTGGGCAATCAGTTTGGCAAGGGCATCATCGCTGGCTTTCATCAGGCAGAAGTACTGCTGGCTTTTGGGATCGGCCTTGTCCAGTTCCTCAGACAGCGTAATGGATCGGGGCAGGTTGGTCCAGCCCTGAGCATAGCCGGAGTGATTCTGCATGGTGACATTGAAAATAAAATTGGGCTTGCCTCCCGCCCGGGCGGTGAGGTCGTAGAGTACTTCGTAGTTTCGCTCATCTGAAATATAGCGGCGCACATACCGGGGAGCGGTTACATCCGTGTTGTAAAGCTGGGTACCAAAGTCCAGGTAATCATAAACGATGGGTCTGTTCCAGCCGGAGGCGTGGTAGGGGTGAAAAGCGGTGGTGGAGTAGCCGCTGTGGGCACACAAAGTGGACAGACTCGGCATATCCTCATTCATGTAAAGTTGATAAGCTACACAGTGAGGCGGCAGGAAGGAGTTGGATAATCCGGTGAGAAATTCGAACTCTACACTGGCTGTGCCGCCTCCGGTGACCGGGGGATACATCAACCCCTTGATGGTGTCTTCGTCCATGGAGTGCAGGAAGGGGAGTGGGTCTTCGCTCAAAGTAAGGTTTTCAAAGATGGACAAGTCGCTGAAGGCCTCGTTCATCACGACAATAATGTTGGTAGGGTGGGGGATACTTTCGTTTGCCAGGTTGGCTGAGTACTCTTCCATGATCTCCTGCGCCGCCTGTTCGGACCAGCCGGCGGGCTTCTCCACCCGGCTGTAACGCAGGGCAACGGTGAAGTTGAGGAGGAATCCGTTGGCCTGGGTGACCCACTGCTGAGTGTAGATGTTCAGTGTCGGGAGCATGCCGGTAAAGAAAAAGGCGCAGGTATAGATGACAGTGGAAAGGATCAGGGTCGTGCCCAGCCAACGGGGCATAGGGTCACGCTTTTTTTGGGGCGGGCAGACAAACAGCAGGAACAGATAGGCGATGAGAAGGATCAGCGCCTGTTTGCAATATAGGTCGAAGGATAGGTCGAATCCGTCCAGCACGTTGGCGGCGGTGCGCCAGGCTTGCAGGTCGGCGGGGAAAATGATGCGCCCGCGAAAACGTAGTACGTAGTGGTTGGTCAGCCCCGCACCAAAGCACAGCAGGGTGATAAACACCCCAGCTCTGCGTCTGTGTCCCCAAAGCAGTCGGGCCAGATAAAAGAGGATATAGTACCAGATCAGGTTGAAAAAGACCTGCCATGGGGCGAAGTCTTCTATCAGGTTATTTTTGTTTAGGATTTCCACTATGATAAAACAGAACCAGGGTCCCAGCAGATAGACCAGACGGCTGAGCCACTTGCCCGGATCATGTTTCATATCCTGCCACAGGCGGGGGAAGGTATCGGCGTAAAGAAGTGCTTTCATAATTCCTCCCAAAAAGGTTGTCTACGGATTAGCATAACTCTTTAACACACCGTTGACAAGGGAAAGATGGCCCATTCCAACAAGTGGACGGAACCGTGCGGTTACGGCTGCGCAAACTGGATTTTATTGACCTTTGGTCCACTTTATCATATTTCACAGTTTGTTTCAATGCACGGTGGAGGTGACTCAATCAGGATGAAGGGAGAGGAAAGGTGCAGAACTACAATAAATCTCCTTGACATATGCTGACAAAGAGGCTATAATGTGTCACGCTCTATCTTTATGCCCATTTCTTATTTATAATGTATATAACAGCCGGCCAGAACTTTGGCGCGGCAGGAAAGGTGTGCGAAAACTATGGCCAAGGAATACAAGCTCAGCCCCGAGCGGCTGAAGGAACTGCAGGAGGAAATGACCTACCTGAAAACCGTTCGCGAGAAGGAAGTGGCTGAGCTGATCAAGGAGGCACGCTCTTTTGGTGATCTGTCCGAGAACAGCGAGTACGATGAGGCCAAGAACGAGCAGGGCAAGCTCTATTCCCGCATTGCCCAGCTTGATGAGATTTTGTCCAATTACGTGGTAATTGAAGAAGAAACCGAGGGGGACTATGTCCGTCTTGGCTGCACAGTAAAGGTGCTGGACAAGGAGTTCGACGAGGAGGTTACCTACAAAATCGTAGGTTCTCAGGAGGCTGATCCCATGAACGGGGCCATTTCCGAGGATTCTCCCTTTGGCAAAGCCCTGCTGGGCAAGACCGCTGGTGCCGATGTGGTGGTGGATGCTCCCGGCGGCACCATGGAGTACAAGATCATCAGCGTGGAAAAGTAAGACAGATAGGAGTTTGCACTATGTCTGAACAGAAGAACAATCAGAACCAGCAGCCTGAGATGAACCTCAGCCAGCTGCTTCAGGTCCGCCGCGACAAGCTCAAGGAGCTGAAGTCGGAGGCCAAGCGGTCTTAGGAAGACAACATATTAGGACAACTCCTTGGCTCACAGAACGACATGGCTACGATCCGACTTCTATGTCTGAACAGAAGAACAATCAGAACCAGCAGCCTGAGATGAACCTCAGCCAGCTGCTTCAGGTCCGCCGCGACAAGCTCAAGGAGCTG